>JBDTPD010000344.1:0-5215 GCA_039932855.1 Chitinophagaceae bacterium
CGGCAAATTACTTTTAATAGAAAGAATTGTACAATAAAGTCTCTGATTAGTAACAACAGTCTAATATTATGAAAACAAAATTGATTCCTCTATTCGCTGTTGCAGCGTTAAGCCTCTTTAATTCCTGTGCCGCACAAAAATCTTCAAAAACCGAAACTGATTCACGTCCTATCGCTTTTCCAGGCGTGGAAGGTTTTGGGAAATATACAACCGGTGGTCGTGGTGGTACTGTCATTGTCGTTACCAATCTAAATAATAACGGACCCGGAAGTTTTCGCCAGGCTGTTGAGAAAACAGAAAAGCGTATCGTTGTATTTGCGGTCTCGGGTACTATTCACCTAGAAACAAAATTAACCATCAAGGGCGATGTGACCATTGCCGGGCAAACAGCTCCGGGTGATGGCATTTGCTTAGCCGATAATTCAGTTTCTATTGGTGGAAATAACATAATCGTCCGTTATATCCGCTTCCGGATGGGCGATAAATATCAGAAAGGCGGAATGATAGATGGTAATGGTGGTGATGATGCGTTCGGTGGCATAAGGAGAAATAATATTATTGTCGATCATTGCAGCCTGAGCTGGAGCACCGATGAAGTTTTCTCTATTTATGCCGGTGATAGCACTACGCTGCAATGGAACATGATCTATGAACCATTGAATTATTCTTATCATTACGAAACAGGTGATAAAGATTATGAACATCATGGGTATGGCGCTATCTGGGGTGGAAGACATTTAACGGCTCACCACAACTTATTTGCACATTGCAATAATAGAAATCCCCGTTTTGATGGTATTCGTAATAGCCCTGAAGAAAATGTTGACTACCGTAATAATGTGATCTATGATTGGGGTGGCAATAATATTTATGCAGGTGAAGGAGGAAGCTATAATCTCGTCAATAACTATTTTAAATACGGGCCTTCTACCAATAAGAATTCACGTTTTCGTATCGTGAGTCCTGGTCGCTGGGAAAAGCCAGTTATTGCTTTTGGAAAATATTTTGTCAATGGAAACTATGTAGATGAAGCGCCGGAAATGACAAAGAATAATTACCTGGGTGTGATCATGGGAAATAATGGAACAGAAGATGATAAGAAAGCTGCGGTACAGGATAAACCATTTACCCCGGTAGAAATTATGATGGAACCTGCAGAAAAAGCATATCAATCTGTATTGGAAAAAGCCGGAGCGAGTTACAAGCGAGATACACTCGATCAACGGATCATCAGTGATGTAAAAGAAAGAAAAGGTGGATTGATCGATGTTCAGGGCAACTTTCCACATGGCACCGCTTATGAATTAACTGTGAATGCATGGCCCGGATTAAAATCATTACCCGCACCGGCAGATACCGATAAAGATGGAATGCCGGATGAATGGGAAAAGAAAAAAGGATTGAACCCTTCAGACGGAAATGACGCAGCAGGCTATAAATTAGACAAACATTTCACTAATATTGAAGTTTATATAAATAGCCTCACTGATGCGCGATAAAAGAATTGTCGTCCTTGTCTTTCTTTTTTTATCATTTGCCACAATGGCCCAGGCCCAGGCCGGCAGACAGGTAGTTGATCTTTCCAATAACAATTGGAAACTTAGTCTGGATACAGCTGCTTCCTGGCAACATGAAAAGTTATATGCGCCTCCTGTCGATATCAGTAAGCTTCCGGTCAATCTTCCTACGGGTGGATGGAGTATGTTAGCGAAAGCGCCTGCTAAAACAGTACATCTTCCTGCTACCGTTGAGGAATATTATTGGGGTAAAAATGAAAACAGCTTTGGCGTTTCAGGTAATTACCTGGGTGTTTCATGGTTCACTACCTCGTTCAATGTTCCCGCAATTATAAAGAATAAACGTATTACGCTGAATTTTGAAAGCGTTCGTTTTCGCGCAGAAATATTTGTCAATAAAAAACTGGTTGGATACGATCTGGTTAATAGCACCCCATTCAGCATTGATGTCACCGATGCCGTGATAGCCGGACAGGTAAATGAACTCGCTGTCCGCATTACTGATCCCAATGGAAACTTTGACTGGCGCGATTCACAGAATTTTATGTGGGGCGATTACAGAACCAATCCTACACATGGTTTTGGTGGAATAACAGGGAAAGTCACACTTGTTGCCACAGATAAAGTATTTATCGATGATATTTTTATAAAAAATAAATCGCAACTGCATGAGGTAGATATGCGGATAGCGATCAACAATCAATCTGCTTCGAAAATTTCTGGCAATTTGTTAGTAGAGGTGCGCGATTATAAAACCAAACAAATTGTTTACCAGGAAAAATATACACCCGGCGAATTACAGACAGGTAATAACATTCTTTCTTATACCATCAATGTTCCAGACTCAAAACTATGGAGCCCATCTTCTCCCAATCTCTATGTATTAACAGCGAAATGGAGTGATGGTAAACATATTGATCAGTATGAACAACGATTTGGTTTTCGCTGGTTCGAGGTCAGGGATAATGAAGGTGATCTGCAGTATTATTTAAATGGAAAACGATTTATTGTATTGACGTCAATCTCCTGGGGCTTCTGGCCCGTCAATGGGATTGCACCATCAGATGCATTGGCAAAAAAGCAAATTGAAAGCGCGAAGAAGATCGGATTGAACATGCTGAATTTTCATCGGACCATTGGTCAGTCAAGTGTATTGAACTATGCTGATGAACTCGGTCTTCTTTATTTCGAAGAACCCGGCGGTAATCAATATCCCGCTGATCGTTTCAATGCTACTGATAGCTTAGGCAAGATGCAGGCTGATTTTTATTTCGCTACGCGGAATGAAAAACTATTTCGCATGATCAGGCGCGATCGCAATCATCCATCGTTGGTTATTTATAATATGCACAACGAACGCGGCGCACAACCACAAAAACAGGATAGCGCTGAAATGCTGGCCGGACACAAGATGGATGAAACGAGGATCATGACCTACAATTCTTCCAATGGTGATATAAAAATGGGAAGAGATCCGCGATTCAAACTTCACTTACTTCCTTACGATCTTGTTTTTCATGATTATGGCTGGTTCGATCAGCACCATGCAGGCGGTCCCGGTACTTACCACGATAATTTATACAAAGGACCAAAAGATTACGCGAAGTATACTGACCATAAAGATGAGATCATTTACTATGGAGAAGAAGGCGCAATAGGAACGCCACCAAGATTGCAATTGATCCGTGATGAAATATTAAAGACAGGAAAAGATATTGGGTGGGAAACGGCCGCTTACCTGAAATGGTATGATGCGTATGACTCATTCTTAAAAAATACTCCGGGATTCAGCAAAGCATTTCCCAATGTCGATTCACTTACGCGTAAGATGGGAAACGTTGCTTATTACTACCAGGGAAGAGCGATCGAGAATGTTCGCATCAATAACACCATCGATGGATATGCCGTCAATGGTTGGGAAAGCATGAAGCTCGAGAACCATTCAGGCATCGTAGATAATTATCGTAATCCAAAGGGTGATCCTGAACTTATTTCACGTTATACAAAACCTTTGTTTGTTGCCGTGAAGATGAATCATAAAGTTTTGTCTGTTGGTGATACTTCTGTCGTTGATTTCTTTATTGTCAATGAAGAAAATCTTACCGGCGCGTATACATTAGCGGTAAAAGTGGCGGAGAAGTCAGGAAGAATTATTTTACAAAAAGAAATACCGGTGACCATAACAGGCGGTTCTACCTATGGAGAATTATTATCAGCCGGATTGAAGGTAGCGCCGCAAACAGCAGGATACACCATCGTCAGCGCTACCTTAAAACAAAGAGAAAAGATCATCACTACCGGCGATGACCAGCTATATGCAGTACAATTAAACACCAATGATATACCTGTTGGTATGATCGCTGATACCAGTAACACGCTGGCTCCATTCTTACGTTCTGTCGGCATCAATACATTCAAAGAATTCAAAGATGGAAGACCGCAGGGAAAATATTTATTGATCGGTGCATTCGAACCACAACAAACAGGGAATCCATTAGTCACTGATATCCTGGAGTGGGTCAATGAAGGAAATACATTGATCGTTGCCGGTAATGCGGAACATTGGGCAACGTTTCTTGGAAAAAAAGAAGTCATTGATTACCGCGGTATGAAAGAATTAGGAACTACCTGGTACGGCGGTAATTTTTTTGTCAAAGATCATCCACTGTTTGAAGGTCTGCCTCAACATTGTGTATTTAACTGGGAATATCAATGTCTCGCTACGTATAATAAGAACCGTATGGGCCTTCGCATCTTCAATGGCGAAACGATTGTTGCCTGTGTGGCCGATCATAAACCTGAAGTATATACGGCACTCAGCATTATTCATCATGGACGCGGAAAGATCATTCTGACCACACTTGACCTGATGTCCTGCATCAAAGAGGTAAAAGCAAGCATCAAACCTGAAGGTGATGGCGAAAACGCTGCTATGAATACCATGAACGCTTCAAAACAAAACATGGCCAATGTCGTGGGTCAGCAATTACTCCTCAATATGCTGCGCTTTGCTAATCAGAATTAACCTGAAACAGAGTTTTTAAACCGCTGAAAGCATTGGTTTCATTGCCCCTGAATATTGGGATCGTTGCCGGCATCGATTGCGTAAAAAAATCTTCATAATTAATTCAGAATTACCCTTTTACTCGTAGACTTGCTTTGGGATATGTAACCGATTACGCAAATAGTTTTATTCCTGTCGGTTGCATAGTCTGAACGATTGATAAGGTGGTAAATGATTTTTTTACTAAAACCTGCTTTTTGCATATGAAAAAATTTGTCTCTCTCCTTGCGTTGCTATTAAGTATACTTTACTCCAACGCGCAAACAAAACAGATTACCGGAAAAATTACCGACAAAGAAACAGGCACGGGCTTACCGGATGTTTCTGTTCTTGTCCGCGGTACCACTACCGGTACGCGAACAGACGCCAGTGGTAACTTCACGCTTGAAGCACCTTCGAGCGGTAAAGTAGAACTGGAAGTAAGTCTTATCGGCTATGGCACAAAGACTGTTAGTCCCGGTAGCGGACCAGTTTCTATTTCCATGGAAAAAGAAAACAAATCACTCGATGAAGTAGTCGTTATCGGTTATGGTACCGTTCGCAAACGTGACCTGACAGGATCGGTTGTTTCAGTGAAAGGTGATGAAGTGAAAAAAATTCCTCATCAAAATGTTTTCTTTCGCCCGCTGAATCC
>JBDTPD010000345.1:0-5214 GCA_039932855.1 Chitinophagaceae bacterium
AAAGCAGACAGTAAATACCTGTATAATGATACGGCTCATTTTCTCTATCAGGTGGCGGCCGGCGCTGGTGTGAACGTCCAGTCCATTGAAGCGGCTCAAAAACAAAAAGCAGAAGAGAGGCAAGAAAAAATGTCGGAGAAAATTCAGGCGTTAAAAAAGAGACTGGACAAATTATCAAATAAAAAACTGGAAGCATAATTCTATTGATCATAAAACCGGGAGCGCCGCCGGAAAAAAGGGGCGCTCTTTTTTATGCCCGGAAATGGATACCTACCATCGATCATGTAAAGACGTTTGAATTACTTTCTTTTTCCGCAGCCAAAAAAGAAAGTAACAAAGAAAAGGCTACTGACACTGGTAACATTAGGAAGGATGATAGCTATTGGTAAATAAATTTCTTTGGACAAAGTTTAAGGAAGATATAACCCCTTTGTGCAAAAATTAAGACTATGCAGTGAAGTAAGGGTACAAAATTTGAGGGTGGTAACCATTGGTTGGATCAATAGATTTCGTGCAATCAGTCATCGTATATATTGATCTTACTAACACCATCAAAAAGAAACAACTATTTTATGCGTATCTATCATCTGAATAGCAGTCAAAACTTACTGGACAGAACCGGATTCGGGCTTTGGCTTACGGTCAGGTATTTGTTTAGTCTGCTGCTATATTTTCCACTATGGTTGACCGGATATGCAGTCACCACAAACTTGCTGGATCAAAAGGATAGCGCCTTTTCATGGATATTGCTCACTGTAATGTTCAGCGTTGCCTGTTACGTAATACTTTTTTTTATTAAAGGGATAATTATTGCCTTGCGTTACCGCAATAATTATTGGTGGTTAGTTTTTTTTGCAATAGCTGTTTCATTCTCCTGTGTGCTTCCCGCATGGCTGGCATTTGGAACGGTCCAGTCACTAGTTACTTTCTTTCATACCGGTTATGAAAATCAGTTAAGCTGGATCATCATTATCGCCGCCCTGCTCTTATTCTATAGCCGATTTAATTGGTTGACCGATCAGGCACCCAAACTGGCCAATACATTTTACCGATTAGGCTTCCATTTGGGAAATAAAACATAATCGCTCGATAGAGGTAGGCTTCCCGTAAAGGACGATACATTGTTTTAACAACACGTATGCACCGTGTAAGCACCGCAAGAAACTGCGGTGCTTTTTTTATTATTACCATTTATTCTGTTACAAATTTCGGACGCTGCGCAGGATATGCTGGCAAGGAACTACGCCATAAACACAGGGCTTGGCACAAGGCCATCATTTATTGCGTTCCTCCTTGCGCAAATCCTGTCACCGTCCGGGTGTCGCACCATAATTAAATTTTATAACCCTTAAAAATGAAGATTATGGAAGACACATTCAATTATCACAGCCTTTTTGAAGTTAGCGAAGTGGACCTGGTATATAGGACTAAAATCAAACCTTCCGCACGACCCAAAATAACATCTCCTCAGCAGTCTTACCAGTTATTGCTAAAGTGTTGGGATGAAGAAAAGATAAATTTGGTCGAACAGTTCAAAGTGCTGTTGCTGAACAGGGCAAAAAAAGTGTTAGGGATTTATGAAATGTCTACCGGGGGAATCACCACGACGGTAGCAGATCCAAAATTGATTTTCATCGCTGCCCTGAAAGCTGGAGCCTGCTCCATCATTATCAGTCATTATGCAAAGTATATTCTTATGTAAAGTATTCAAAGTAAAGTGGCATACACGGTGAATTTAAGAGGTATCCGCTTTACATAATATTTCCTCGTTTTAGGCTGTTGCAATGGTAAAGAAATCCTAACTATAGAATTATTTACCACTAAAACAACCATCATGAGTCGAGAAATCACAGACTTTGAACAAGTGATTGCAGAAGCAAAAGATTACTTATTTAACACTTTACGTTTTCGTGCCAAAACCTGCAATACTTATCGGGGCCATTGGCGACGAATCGCATGTTATATGAAGAGTAGGCAAATCTCAGCCTACAATCTTAACGTAGAAAAAGAAATATTGCGGTACAAATTTCAAAACCGTCGCATCGAATCTTTGAATGCCTTCGAAAAAGCGTTCTACAACGCTATTAAAATGTTCTCGGAGTTTGTGTTGCAAGGCAGCATCAGCATATCACCCAGAATGCACCGAAATACATACAACTTTAAGGGCGCCACCGGAAATGCGATTGCTGATTATATCGCGTATAAGAAAAGTCTGAGGGCATCTCCAAGCACAATTCGGGTTTATTATAGATATCTTCTGCAGTTTAATGACTTCTGTTGTAGTCGGAAGCTTACAGATATTAAACAGGTGGATCTTAGTTTGATTATTGACTATTTAAAGTATATCAATCGTAAGAAGGGTTTTCCTGTCGGGCCTATCCTTTCCGTCATCCGAACATTTGCAAAGTATCTCTTTGATGAAAAATTAATACCCGAAAGCTATCATGAGCAAATACCTAAATTTAGGAGGGTCCAGCAACCACAACTTCCATCTACATACAGCAAAACCGAAGTCAATAAGCTACTTAAGTCGATCGAAAGGTTTGCGACCTTAGGCAAACGGAATTATGCTGTCGTACTATTAGCAGCCAGATTAGGGCTGAGAGCGTCAGATATCGCTTTTTTGAAATTTGAAAACTTACATTGGGAATCTTCTATTATTAAATTAAACCAGGTGAAGACGGGAAAGGAACTAACCCTTCCTTTATTGCCTGAAGTTGGCAATGCGATTATTGATTATATTAAATATGGTCGGCCTGAATCAGAAGAGCCTTTTATATTCTTAACTCAACGACCACCTTACAGCCGCTTCGATTCCAGTAACGTAGTCACGCATATAGTTCAACGGGCCTTTTTGAAGGCGGGGTTAGGCAGACAAGGTAGAAAGTTTGGTCCTCATGCTTTACGGCACACTTTGGGGTTCCGGATGTTAGAAGCCAGTACCGTACTGCCTATTATCTCAGAAGTGCTTGGGCATCAAAGTACAAAATCTACCCGCTATTATCTCCGCATTGATTTGCAATCCATGAAGCAATGTATGCTCGATGTGATGCCAGTATCAAAAGAGTTCTATACTCAGAAAGGAGGATCATTTTATGCGTAAAATTTTTACTAGCATATATGCAAAGCATATCGAAGACTTCATCAACTTAAAGCATACCCTTGGTTTTAAATATGAAGCGCCGCAATCCATCCTTCGCAAATTGGATCAGTTTGCAATCTATCACAAACAAAAGACCGATCATATAACTAAAGAGTTTTCTGATAAGTGGAGTTTAAAGATGCCAAATGAAAGCGACATCTATCGTTATACCAGAATTACTATACTTGGGCAATTTTCTAAATATCTGTGCAGTATAAAAATCAAGTCCCATATACCAAAGCTCCCTCCTTATCCATCAAACACCTTTATTCCCTATATCTATAGTGCTGATGATATTGAAGCCATTTTTGCAGCAAGCAATGAACTGGGTATGGCAGAAATAAATATGGGCTCAAGCATTATGGTTATGCCAGTTTTAATTAGGATACTGTATGCGACCGGAATCCGTATCAAGGAAGCACTATCCTTACAGGATGATGATATCGACATCGAAAATCATTCTCTTAAAATAAGAGATAGCAAAAATGGAAAAGAGCGTATGGTTCCAATAACCAAATCGCTGGCATCCGCGTGTAAGCAATACAGACAATATAAAAGCAAGCTTCCAATAAAACCTTCGCCCTACTTCTTTGTTTCACTGAACGGCCGGAGGTGCGGATACGGTTCCGTCATTTTTTGGTTCAGACAAACTTTGCGCAAAGCAGGCGTTCATTGTTCAGATAAAAATCTGCCCAGGATACATGACCTTAGACATACTTTTGCCGTCACCTCTTTGGCAAATATGGCTGCCGCAGGCATAGATTTATATGCATCCCTGCCGATCCTGTCTACTTACCTGGGCCATCAATCAACAGACTCTACTAATTATTACGTTCGTTTAACAGCCAACATGTATCCAGACTTAATTAAGGAATTAGATATTACCTGTTTAGACGTCTTTCCAAAATTTGAAAATTATGAAACCGACGAATTTTTCTAAATATATAACAGACTATTTATCCCGATACTTGCCTGGAGAGCGAGGTGCAAGGACTAATACCATTACAGCCTATCGGGACACTTTTGTATTGCTGATATCTTTTTTAGAATCTGATAAAAAAATAAAAATAGAAAAGCTTACCCTGGAAAAAATCAATAAACAGACAATACTTGATTTTTTAAAATGGTTACAAGACAAAAGAAAATGTAGCAACTCGACAAGAAATGCACGATTGGCTGCCATTCATTCTTTTTATACTTTTCTTCAGGGAGAAGCTTTGGAATACCTGGAAGAATGTCAGAAAATATTATCAATTAAATTTAAAAGACAGTCAAAGGAGACTATGACTTATCTCACTGTCGATGGAATAAGACTATTGCTTGCTCAGCCAGATGTTACTACCAGAAATGGACGGCGTGATTTAACGCTTTTGTCCTTAATGTATGATAGCGGGGGAAGGGTACAGGAAATCATTGATTTAACCCCGTCGATGTTACGACTAGGCAATCCTCCGACTGTAAAGATTATTGGCAAAGGTAATAAAGCCAGATTAGTTCCTTTACTGGATGCACAAATAGAACATCTGAAACATTATTTAACTGAGCACCGTCTCAATGATGCGAGTGCAAATGCATACCCCTTATTTTTTAACAGCAGGAAGGAAAAACTTACGCGAGCCGGAGTCAATCACATATTGCGGAAATATTGTAATGCAGCAAAGTGCGAGAATGCAAGCCTGATCCCAAACAAAATTAGTTGTCATTCTCTGCGCCACTCAAAAGCCATGCATCTACTTCAGGCTGGTGTAAATCTGGTTTATATACGCGATATCTTGGGGCATGTATCTATACAGACTACAGAAATCTATGCAAGAGCTGACTCAAAGCAAAAACGCGAAGCACTGGAAGCTGCATATATCAATATCATACCGGCTCAAGCAAATGAAGCTACCTGGGAAAAGGACTCGAAACTTAGGGAATGGCTGAAGAATTTTGCAAAATAATCAATATCGTTATCCAAAGCTGTTTTAAAAAGCAAATGGGATAAACTACTGATTAGAAATCTTGTTTGTAAAAGCACTTTGGATAACGATTTACTTTGGATAAGAAAAACACCAATACATTGCATCCAA
>JBDTPD010000346.1:0-5190 GCA_039932855.1 Chitinophagaceae bacterium
ATGCGCAGGCGATCTTCTCTACGCGATTCTTATGGCGGCCACCTTCAAATTGGGTGGTCATGAATATCTGCACCATTTTTTCGGCATCGCCTTCTCTTACAAAGCGCGAAGGGATACAGATTACATTGGCGTCATTATGTTCGCGTACCAGTTTTGCGATCTCTTCGCCCCAGCAAATAGCGGCACGTATACTTTGATGTTTGTTGGCTGTAATAGCTACGCCATTCGCAGTACCGCAAAGCAGGATACCAAAAGCAGCTTCACCGGTTTCTACTGATTTTGCAACAGGATGAGCAAAGTCGGGATAGTCGACAGAATCTTTTCCGTAGGTTCCAAAATCTTTAAATAGCAATCCTTTGCCTTCCAGATAGGAGATCAATTGTTCTTTATAATCAAATCCGGCATGGTCACTACCGATAGCGATGGGTTTGTTGACATCAAAAGGAGAGTTCATAAAGTGCAATTTTGGAATTGGGAAATTTCGAAATTGAGAACTGCGAAAGTAAAGGTACTTTATAAAATTTTACCCTGATCGCCGATTTCCCAATTACAGAATTTCAAAATGCTTATCAGCTCCACTCATCCTCTTTTTTCTTTTGATCCTTATTGATCCTGGATGCTACCATAATACTTGCTTCATACAAGAGGTATAAAGGAATAGTAACGATGGTAAGACTGAATGGATCTGTTGAAGGAGTAATAATAGCCGCTGCAATCAGGATAAGTACAAATGCATGGCGTCGGTATTTGCGTAAAAATTTGGCTGTTACAATACCAATCTTTGCCAGTAACATTACCAGCAATGGCATTTGAAATAATACACCAATACCTACAGTTGTATAAATAAGATTTTCGAGATAGTCAGAGAACGTAGGTTTTATTTCAATCAATGGGCTCAATGAATAGGAGAAATAAAAATTTACCATGAAAGGTGTCAGGATATAATATCCGAAAGCAACACCTGTAAAGAATAATAATGATACCCAAACAATGATGCCTCTTGTTTTTCTTAATTCTTTTTGTGATAACGCTGGTCGTATAAAGCGCCAGAATTCCCAGAATATATAGGGGAAGGCAATCACGAAGCCACCAACAAAAGCAATAGTAAAAGAAGAGATGAACTGGCCAGTCATTTCTGTACTAATGAAACTCACCTTTACGCCACTCATGCAAAGTGTATCACCAAGACGAAGGAAATGACCCGTTTTACAAAACCAACCATAAGTGACAAAACTATCATACGCCGGTGCCAGCAGCACATCGTTGACAATTTCTTTTACATAAATAAAAAATGCAACTGCACAGACCAGGACGGCAATAACACAGCGAATGATATGCCAGCGCAATTCTTCCAGGTGATCGATAAACGACATCTCAGCGTTCGTATCCTTATTCCGTCGATGCAGAAAATCCAGTAGGGCCATTGTGAATTTTAATAAAGTGGCAAAGATAGGTTAATCAGTCTTGCAGTTGGCAGTCTATCAGTCGGCAGTCAGACTCCGCTATTATTTACATTTGTTAATGCTCAGACCAGTAATTCTTTTAATAATGGCAGAGGTTGACTGCCGACTGATAGACTGGCGACTGCAAGACTGACTACTTAAGTTTCTTCATCTTAACCATCTCAATCCTGGTGTCACTGACGCTGATAATGTCAAATTCGTAGTCCTCGATGATGATCCGGTCCTTTTGTTGGGGGATAGTTTCGTGGAAATTGATGATATATCCGGAGAGGGTTTCAGAGGCATTTCCAGGAAAACTAAAGCCATATTTTTCTTCCAGGTAATCAAGCTCAAGCCGGCCTGAAAAGATAAATTCATTCTCTGCAATCTGGTTCTCTACAAACTTTTCCCGGTCATATTCATCCTGTATTTCTCCAAACAATTCTTCCAATACATCTTCCATGGTGATGATGCCGGCAGTTCCACCAAATTCATCCACTACCCATGCAATGCTTTTACGTTCACTGCTGAATTTGCTGATCAGGTCAGCTGCACTCATACTTTCTGGTACAGCTGGTATTGGTAATAATACTGATTGTATGCTCCCTGGGTTTTTAAAAAGATCCAGCTGGTGTACATAACCGGTAATATGATCGATATTGTTCTCATATACCACTAACTTACTTAGTTTGGTTTCAACAAATTTGTCAGTCAATTCTTTTATTGATGCCTGCATATCGATGCCAATGATCTCTTTTCGTGGTACAAGGCATTGACGAATTTTCACTTTTGGAAATTCCTGTGCATTTTCCAGCAATTGTGTATTGCGATCCTGCCTGCCTTCATACCTCGATTGATGAAAAAGATTTTTTAACTCACTAAGATTTAATGATTCTTTTTGCTGATCGAGGCGCACATTAAAAACATATTTCAATAGCCAGTTAGCAAATTTGATCAACAAATCAGCCAACGGAGAAAACATCTGGTAGAAAAAATCAGTTAAGATAGAAAGACGTATCAATAAAGTGTTGCTTCTTGCTCTGAAAATCGCGCGAGGAATAAATTCAGCGAAGATCAGTACAACAAAAGTGGCCAGTACAATTTCAGTGATGATGTGAATGCTCTCATAAGGAAGATCGAGATAGCGCCATACTGGTTTCATAACGGTGCTTATCTGCAATGCGAAGAAGACAAGAAAAACATTGAATCCTATCAGTGTAGTTCCGATAAATGTAGCAGGCGCATCAATGAACTTGGCCAGCAGGTTGCCGGTTGTGTCGCCTTGTTTTTTGCGCAGCTCGATATTCAACCTGTTTGCGCTGTAATAAGCCATTTCAATACCTGCGAAAAACCCCATCAATAAGAGGGTTAGTACAAACCAGGTAATTGTTTTCCATTCGGTCATAATGTAAAGGTAAAAAATATCGTGTTCGATATTCGGTTGATTATTTATTATTCAGACTTAAAAAGTCAATGATGATCTCTTCTGCCTTTGCACAGGCTTTTTCCAGATCATCATTCAGAATAGTCTTGTCAAAATGTTCTTTGAAAGATATTTCGTAAGAGGCCTTATTTACACGGGCCTGTAAAGATTCTGCTGTTTCTGTGCCTCTTGATTCAAGTCTGCGTTTGAGTTCCTCTACAGAAGGAGGCTGTATAAAAATTGTTAGTGATGTTTCAGGGTATTGTTGTTTTACGTGAATCGCGCCTTTTACATCAATATCGAGTAATGGACATTGATTGTTATCCCAGATTCGTTGCAATTCACTTTTCAAGGTGCCATAATATTTTCCTTCATACACCATTTCCCACTCTACAAATTCATTTTGCTGGATTTTTTGTTTAAACTCATCCGCCTTTAAAAAATAATAATCGCGACCATCCTTTTCATAATACCTCACTTCACGCGTTGCGGCAGATACAGAAAAAGCAAGCTGCGGATATTTATGCAGTAGATAACGGGTAATAGAAGTCTTACCTGCTCCAGAAGGGGCGGTGATAACAATGATCTTATTCTGGTAAATAGCCATGAGGGATTTGAAAGCGGCAAAACTAAAGAAAAAAGGGCGTTGAAAAACTGAAAGGTTTAGGGGTATACCTGTATTTATAAAGGAATCTGATCCGTGTTTGAAACGTATTTGCTTCGGGACAAAGACACACCAAAGAAAGACCAAACACAGACCAAAGACACACCAAGCACACACCCTGACACTCTTTCCTGTATGTTTAGTCTCTCTTTGGCCCCTTTTTGGTCTGGGTTTAGTACGACTGAATAGCGAATAAGCTGTGAGCATGAGCCGTAACTCGTGTTGATACAGGTTCCTGCAATATATAAGTGGGAAATCAGCTCCGGGTAATCTGGGCGCCGAGTTTTTTCAGCCGTTCATCAATGTATTGATAGCCGCGGTCTATCTGTTCGATGTTCTGGATTATGCTTTTACCTTCTGCGCTTAAAGCAGCGATGAGCAATGATACCCCGGCACGTATATCGGGACTGCTCATGGTAATGCCACGCAATTTTTGTTCACGTTCCAGTCCTATTACTACTGCGCGGTGCGGATCACATAAGATGATCTGTGCACCCATGTCAATAAGTTTATCAACGAAGAATAAACGGCTCTCAAACATTTTCTGGTGAATAAGTACACTTCCTTTGGCCTGTATCGCAGTTACGAGTACAATACTTAAAAGATCGGGGGTAAAACCTGGCCATGGATGATCATATACTGTTAATACGCCGCCATCGAGATAGCGATGTATCTCATATATTTCCTGTGAAGGAATATGAATGTCATCACCATTGAAGTTTAATTTTATTCCGAGTTGTTGAAATTTTTCAGGAATAATTCCTAAATGTTGCAACCCGGCATTTTTAATAGTGATATCACTTTGCGTCATCGCTGCGAGACCTATAAAAGAACCAACCTCGATCATATCAGGAAGCATCCGATGGTCGGTGCCTCCAAGATAACTCACACCTTCAATTGTCAGCATGTTACTACCAATGCCTTCGATCTTTGCACCCATTCGCTTCAGCATTTTGCATAGCTGTTGAATGTAAGGTTCGCAGGCAGCGTTATAAATCGTTGTAGAACCTTTCGCCATGGCAGCAGCCATCACAATATTTGCTGTACCCGTTACTGATGGTTCATCAAGTAACATATTCGTTCCTTTCAGATCAGGCGCTTCAAGGTGAAAGAAGCCATCTTCTGCATGATAATGAAAAATAGCGCCGAGTTTTTCAAAAGCTATAATATGCGTATCTAATCTTCTTCTTCCGATCTTATCACCACCAGGTTTTGGAATAAATGCCTTACGAAAACGTGATAACATTGGGCCGGCCAACATTACAGAACCACGCAGTTTGCCGCTTTTCTTTTTATAATCTTCACTATGGAGATAATCAATATTTACATCATCGGCCTGAAAGATACAGGTATCGCGTTGTGGTCGCTCGATCTTTACATTCATTTCTCCTAATAACTCTATCAGCAGATTCACGTCAAGGATATCAGGAATATTAGTGACCGTAACTTTTTCAGGAGTTAACAACACAGCGCTGATAATTTGCAACGCTTCATTCTTTGCACCTTGCGGTATAATTTCGCCCTGTAGTTTTTTCCCACCGATTACTTCAAATGAATTCATGCTGGTTATATAGGTATGATTGTAAAAGTAAGTCAAAATTAAAAAGTCAAAAGTCAAAATATCAGTATGATATTTTGACTTTTGACTTTTTAATTTTGAC
>JBDTPD010000347.1:0-5184 GCA_039932855.1 Chitinophagaceae bacterium
GTCTCTCCATCTCCGGAACACATAACGAAAACATCTGCTATAGCATACCATGAAGAAATCTTCGACTGATTAACAAACCCAGTAAGAATAACATTTTCCAAATGATTTTCGCTTATATAATTTTCCATTTTCCCACGCAGGTCACCTTCGCCTATCATTATTAAAGCCTTACCGGGCCGTCTCAACAGTTTGTAAGCCTGTAATAATATCAACGGTCTTTTCTTATGAATATACTTGCCAGAATAAACGATTACAAAGTCATTTTCACTTAATCCCGCGCTAAGCCTGAGCTGCTTTTTCTCTGGCAACTGCCTTATCGCTTCATTGCGGAACCGATCATTGTCAACCGCATACGGAGTAAATATAAGCTTGCGATCGGGCACTTTATGAAATGTATAGAATGCTTTGTTCTCACTACCTATATACATAAATTTGTCCACTAACCTGAAAAGAAAAAACCGCAGAAATATTTTTTTCAACTGTTGATTCGCGGACGACTTATTCAATTCTTGATTTAAAGGCGTTTCGGCCCTAAGGCAAACCCGGTGCCCAGCCAATTTCGCAAATACAAACGCAAAAATAGTGGAACAATAATTCCATCCATTAATTACTATTAGAGATTTTTTTTGTCTGAACAATGAAACAGCTAATCCCAAATTGATAAGGCCGAAAAAACCTTTGGAAACAGAAGGCTTCCAGGAATAGTTCCGTAAGAACCGATATTTGTACCCTTGTAACAACGGAATATCCCACTTCACATCCACACCGAATTGCTTGTCTCTTTTGCCTTTTATACTTTCATCGGAACAGTACCATACCTGAACATCCAGGCCTTTGTCAGAGATATATTCATAGAATGGAGCAAAGTACTGAACGGGATGAGAATTAATAAAAATGACAGGTAGAGACATGATAAATTTGCCAGGAATATTGATCTTTTTAACTGCGACTTTTCCTTTTGAATAGATTTTTTATTCCTTTCTTAACTTTCTTTGAATTGCTTTCTTCTTCTTCATAATATCCGTGGCCGTATCCATACCCATAGCCGTACCCATATCCATATCCTCTGTATCCGTAATAACCACCGTTACTTACTTTAACATCATTTAGCAAAGCCGACATTCCCGGAAACCGCTTCTGCTTATAAATTTCATCTATCAGCTTCAATTGCTTTTTAAAAGTGTAGCGTTGCCGCACTATGTACACAGTACATGTACTATGCTTCCCTAATTCTATCGCATCACTCACAAGGCCAATCGGCGCCGAATCAATAAGTATAATATCAAATCTCTCTTTCAGAATATTGATCAATTCAGGAAGCCTTGAATCCAGAAGCAATTCGGCAGGATTTGGCGGAATCGGCCCACATGGCGCTACAAACAAATTCTCTATACTTTCAACAGGAATGATAATGTCTTCAATACCTGCGTTTCCAACAAGATAATTCGATATACCCACGCTCCTTGCTAAACCGAGCCCGGAAGCTATCTTAGGTTTACGAATATCTAATTCAAGAATAATTGTTTTCTTCCCTGTTAAAGCCATCACGGCTCCCAGATTCGTACACGCAAATGATTTTCCTTCACCGCTAAAACTTGAAGTCACAAGTATGACAGGGTTCAAATCCTTCTTAAGAAAATACTGAAGATTGGTCCGAATGATGCGGAACTGCTCTGCAATTATATTCCTGCTCAATTTTGTAACCACCAGCATTTCCTTCTTATTGGAGTGCCCTACATTACCGATCACGGGGATATTCGTCACATTTGAAATATCATCCAAAGTTTCAACCTTATCATTAAACAAATCTTTTAAGTAAATAAGAAGTAATGGTATCAACGTTCCTATCAAAATGGCAATCAAATAAATACTCCTGCGATTAGGACTTACGGGAGTCTTGGAAATCCTTGCATGGTCAACAACACGTGAATTGGATATCGTTGATGCCAAAGTAATTGCAGTTTCCTCTCTTTTTTGCAAAAGATAGAGATACAGATTCTCCTTAATACCTTGCTGACGAGCGATACCCCTAAGTTGCTTTTCCTTTCCAGGAACCTTTCTTACATCTCCTCTGATAGATGAACGCTGCTGGACCAAACCACCGATCACCAGTTCATAAGATCTGATCACATTCTTTACACTCTCCAGCATCTTAGACCTTGTCTGGGCAATCTTATTTTCCAGCTCTTTTACTAAAAAATTTTCAGGAGTTGTTTCCCTTACCTTTTTCTCTCTCTCAGCAACCAATTGATTAAACCCTGCTACAAGGGTCATAAATGTTGGATCTTCAATTCCCAGGGTACTAGGCACGAGGCGATAAATATTTCTCTCTTCCTTCACATATTCTTCAACCATCTTTGCTATCTGGAGCTTCACCTGGTTCTCATTACTGACCTTTTCAAGTTCAGTAATCTTGGAGATATATAAATCTGATTGCCCCTCCAGGTTAAATATCTGATTCTCTCTCTTGTAATCCTCAAGATCTTTTTCAACGTCGCCCAATTCCGAGGAAAGCAGCCTTATCCTATTATCAATAAAGTTATAAGTACTTTGAGCGATCTGATTTTTATCTTCTATAGTAATTGTATTGTACTCTAACATCAACCTGTTAATGATATCCTGCCCTAATCTTGTATTATCAGTGGTAATAGATAAATCAAGAACACTCGCTGTAGCATTTACAGGTCTTATTTTTATGGAGCCTACTATCTGGTTGGCTGCTGCTTCCAGAGGTACCCTCAAAATATTATATTCATTGAAAACACGACTTGAGAAATATCTCTCATTTTTGATGATCCTGAATGTGCCGGAGCTTGTGCGAAATGATTCATTAAAATTGAAGGCTTTCTTATCTTCATTAACTGTGAGCTGATCATTATTGACAACTGTGATCTTCAAAGAAAATGCCTTAGAGGAATCTTTCAACTTCTCTATCTGAAGCAGTATTGGACTTTCCTTATAAATATTTGCAGTTTTGATCTTCCCGATCGCATAATAAGAAGTTTGCAGGTCCAATGAACCAGCCACTCTTTCCATCAAAGCCTGGGAACGCAGAATTTCAGTCTCATTGGAAAGATTACTATTCTCACTGAAAAACATCATTTCTGCTAGTTTTTCATTTGGCCCTCCTCCCTTATTATCATCCTTGATAAGCAAGGAGGCTGATACGTTATAAATAGGAGTGCTGTAACGCAAATAAGTAAAAGAAACAAGTAAAGAAAGACCAACAGATAAAATAAAAAAAGGAAGATATCTTAAATAGGACCATAGACGATCATTCAGACTTTTTTCATTCAAGGGCTTATTTTCAGGCAATCCATTCTCATGCATGTCTGTTTGCATTATCATCTGTTTAAAGCGTTAAGTATAATCGCAATTGCCGAAACAATTCCTATACCCAATGAAATATTACGAACTGTTGTCTGATCGGCATTAGAAACTTTCCTGCTATTCATGGTCACATATATTGCATCGTTCTGCTTCAGGTAAAAATAAGGCGATTGAAAAATATCTCCTTTAGTCAAATCTATGAATCCATATTCTCTTTTATTGTCCACTTCCCGGATAATCATTACATTATTGCGTACCCCGTATACTGTTAGATCTCCCGCCAAGCCTATTGCTTCTATTATCGAAATTTTTTCAGTTGGAATCTGGTAAGTTCCCGGCCGGGTAACTTCTCCCAGTACGGTAATTTTAAAATTCAGGAACCGTACGGTAACAATAGGCATGTTCAGATACGTTTCAAGTTTCTTTTTGATCAGGTCCTCAAGTTCCGAGGTTGTCTGACCTTCTGCCTTTAAATCACCGATGTCTGGGAATTTAATATTGCCATCCCTATTGATCAGATACCCTAGTATATTGGAGGAAGATGCTGATGTTTGTGCGCCTGAAGTATAATAATTGTTGGTGTTATACCTCATATCGCTCTGTGGGTCGTGGCTATTTACACCTATAAACAAGAGGTCTCCTTTTTGGATAACCAACTCGGGCACCTTGATGCCAGAAGCATTAATTAGATTGGTATTAGATTGCAACATATTAATATTCTTGGTCGCACACCCCGTCGCCGCCAGCATCAATATTCCAAAAGTCAATCTTAGTATTGATCCAGGTCGTTTCATAGAAAAAGTTTATGCTTATTACTCATGGTTATCGATTTTAATAACTACATCTTTATCTAACTGATAGTGGAAGCCGCTTTCACTACATATAGCAATTCCCTTCTCATCAAACTCCAAGCGGTGTCCTGCCTCGCTAACCCACCCAATATGTTTTGCCGGATTTCCAACGACTAATGAAAAAGCTTTAACCGGTTTTGTTACTACAGCGCCGGCTCCGATCATAGCATATTCCCCTATCTCATTACCGCAGATGATCGTTGCATTGGCGCCGATACTCGCGCCTTTTCTGACATAGCTCGGAATACGATCCTGTTTTCTGACTATAGCGCTGCGCGGATTGATCACATTGGTGAATACCATTGCAGGACCAAGAAATACATCATCCTCACAAACTACCCCATCGTACAGCGTAATATTATTCTGAATCTTTATATTATTTCCCAGTATCACTCCCGTTGAAATCACTACATTCTGACCAATATTACACCGCTCGCCGATGATGGCTCCGGGCATGATATGTGAAAAATGCCATATCCGGGTTCCTTCCCCAATCTCACATCCCTCATCAATAACCGCCGTTGTATGCGCAATATATTTCATTGAAAGGGCAATTCTTTTTAACAAAAGGGCAATACCACTGCTTATTTAATTGCGCAGCTTCGCCACCTCAGTTACATTTTCAATTGTAACGGATTGTATATCAATGAATAAACAGCATGCTCGGATCTGCTGTAAAAATAAAAAAGGGCATAACAAGCATCCTCTCAAATACTTTTATACCCTTCCAAATGATTTATAACAGATAAAGGAATTATTGAATTTCGCAAGCCAGTTAGTTTACCATTGCAAAGAGCAAATATAGGGGATTTTAATGCGTATAATCCCTTGTTGCTCCCCCTTTTATTCCTTCGCCGCCCGGCTTTTTCATCATCCAGATAATAAAGCTGATGATCATAAAAAAAGCCGCGATCATCAGTATCGAAAACTTGATGGCCGCCATATCGTAAGTTAGCCTGACAATCCATGCCTTCGGCTCCGCTGCCAAGGTGCGCATCATGGA
>JBDTPD010000348.1:0-5164 GCA_039932855.1 Chitinophagaceae bacterium
TAGTTATACCAACAGATGATTCAAAAAAAATCGATTGCCCATCTGTCTTTCGCAAAGGCAACAATTGGTACATGACCTACATCCAATTCGATGGTCGCGGATATGAAACATGGTTAGCAACAAGCAAAGATTTGTTGCATTGGAAAACAACCGGGCGTATTCTCTCTTTTTCAGACAGCACAAAACCCGGCTGGGATAAAAATCAAAAAGCAGGCTACATCGCACTGCAAGATCCTCAATGGGGTGGTGGGTATACGTTGCAGAAATTTCGACAACAATATTGGCTCTCCTATTTCGGCGGCAATGATCCTGGGTATGAGGCCGGACCTTTGGCAATCGGCATAGCAAGTACAACCATTGATCCGGCAACGCCACATGAATGGAAAAGAACTGATCTCCCTGTATTATCTTCGACCGATTCCAGCGTACGCTGGTGGGAAAATAAAAAGCTCTTTAAAAGCACTATTATCTGGGATAAAAAGAAAACGACCGGCCACCCATTCATCATATATTACAATGCCAATGGAGATAGCAGTCATAATACCCCGAAATGGCGATGGTTTGAGCGTATCGGTATGGCGGTATCTGATGACATGCTGCATTGGAAACGGTATAATGCCGATCCCGTTGTTCATCACCGTATCGGTATCACGGGTGATCCCGTTTTGCAAAAGATGGGTAATTTGTGGGTGATGTTTTATTTCGGGGCTTTTTGGGAAGGAAGAAAAGATGCTTTCAACCGGTTTGCGTGTTCGTATGATCTCGTGCATTGGACAGATTGGACCGGTGATGATCTTATCAAATCATCTGAATCTTACGATGAGAAATATGCGCACAAGAGTTTTGTGGTGAAATATAAAGGCGCGGTTTATCATTTCTATTGCGCTGTTAATAATAAAGACCAACGGGGAATAGCCGTCGCTACTTCTCTTGATAAAGGAAAGAGTGAACTGAACTTTATCAAAAAATAAAATTCAGTCGAAAATCTCTCTTTCTGGCTTTGAATTTTTACTTTGTTTGCGAATGAGGGTATTTAAAAGATTATACGCATTGTCTTGCTTGTTACTGGTACTCCATAGTTCAGTAATAACGGCCCAGTCAATTGCTAAAACAGATATTGAAAAGGCTTTTCTTCATCCACCTGTTGATGCCAAACCCTGGGTATTCTGGTACTGGATGCAGGGAGCTGTTTCCAAACAAGGAATTAGGGTCGATCTCGAAGCGATGAAACAAGTTGGTATCGGTGGCGCTTACCTGATGCCAATCAAAGACACTGTCTCACCTCCGTTATATCAACCAACAGCACGGCAGCTAACTCCCGAATGGTGGCAGCTTGTTTCATTTGCTATGCAGGAAGCTAAACGACTCGATCTGCAACTTGCTATGCATGTCAGTGACGGATTCGCACTGGCTGGTGGCCCGTGGATCACGCCAGCATTATCTATGCAGAAATTGGTCTGGACAAAAACTTATGCTGCTGGAGGTAAAGAAATAGAAATGTCATTGACAAAACCGGAAACAATCGCCGGGTATTATAAAGATATTTCTGTTGTTGCTTATCCTGGGAATAGTTTAAATGCATTTAATGAAATAGTATTAGTGCCCTCTGTCACTACCAGTAATGGTACAAAGGCGCCGTTTCTTTGTTTTCCTAATGAAGGCAACGAAAGTTTTAAAAGCGATACCTCTTGCTGGATCCAATATAAATATCCGGAACCATTTACCTGTCGTTCTATCCGCATACATTCCGGTGGAAATAATTACCAGGCACAACGATTAATTGTTCAAACAAGTGATGATGGTATTCATTTTACTACGGTGACAAGGTTGGAATCGCCACGACATGGCTGGCAGGATACAGATGAAGATGTGACTAATTCAATTCCGTCTACCACAGCAAAATATTTCAGGTTTGTATATAATAAAGAAGGATCAGAACCCGGGGCAGAAGATCTTGATGCGGCTAAATGGAAACCTTCCTTGAAAATATCAGGTATCTATTTATCAGATGAGCCAGTCATTCATCAGTACGAAAGTAAGAATGGTTCTATCTGGAGAGTAAGTAAGCCAACTACTATCGATCAGGTTCCTTCTTCATCAGCTGTTCCATTAAAATCAATTATTGATATCACCGATAAAATGGACACAGCCGGAAACCTGCGCTGGACGGTGCCTCCGGGCAATTGGGTGATCGTGCGAATGGGCCATACTTCTACTGGTCATACCAATGCAACAGGCGGTGGCGGTAAAGGATTGGAGTGTGATAAATTTAATCCGGCAGCTATCAAACTGCAATTTGATAATTGGTTTGCCAAAGCATTTACCAATACAAATAAAGAAACTGCAAAAAAGGTACTCACCGTTTTTCATGTTGATAGCTGGGAATGTGGTAGTCAAAACTGGAGCCCGTTATTCAGGCAGGAGTTTAAAAAACGAAGAGGATATGATCTATTGCCTTATCTCGTAGTGATGACTGGTGTACCTGTACAGGATGCTGCTACCTCCGAAAAGTTTTTGCATGATGTTCGTCAGACGATCGCTGAATTAATCAATGATGTATTTTTTGTAACACTGAATAAACTGGCTCACGCAAAAGGTTGTCGGTTCAGTGCAGAGTCAGTAGCGCCAACGATGGTCAGCGATGGAATGCTTCATTATAAGAATGCGGATATGCCGATGGGTGAGTTTTGGTTAAATAGTCCCACACATGATAAACCAAATGATATGCTCGATGCTATCAGTGGCGCGCATGTCTATGGAAAAAATATTATCCAGGCAGAAGCATTTACATCTGTACGAATGAATTGGGGAGAATATCCCGGTATGTTAAAAGCAGTAGGCGATCGCAACTTTGCATTGGGTATTAATAAAATGGTATTACACGTATTTACCCATAACCCTTGGATAGATCGCAAACCAGGAATGACACTGGATGGAGTAGGATTATACTTTCAACGTGATCAAACATGGTTCAGACAAAGTAAAGAATGGATAGCATACCTCACGCGTTGTCAGGCATTATTACAATTAGGAAAACCAGTAGTTGATATTGCAGTATTTACCGGAGAAGAATTACCCCGACGCTCATTATTGCCTGATCGTTTAGCAAATACACTACCGGGAATTTTTGGAGCAGAGAAAGTAGCTGCAGAGAAAAAGAGATTAGCGAATATTGGTCAACCATTGCGTACGATCCCCGATGGAGTAGCTAATTCGGCAAATATGGCTGATCCGGAAGATTGGATCGATCCGTTGAACGGATATGCTTACGATTCATTTAATCCTGATGCATTAACTCTTGCTACGGTGAAGAATGGACGGATTGTATTACCGGGTGGTGCCAGTTATGCAATGCTGGTTATTCCGGGTAAAAATCCATTGCAACCAGATAGTAGTGCTATGTCAATCGCCGTTGCGAAGAAATTAGCGAAGCTGGTTAACGATGGTGCAACTATTCTTCTGAATAATCAATATGATCATACAACAGGTTTGAAAGATCAAAATGATAGTGTAAAAATTATTCTTGATAAATTATTTTCCAGTAAAACAAAAAAAGGCCGCATGATAGCCTTGCCTTATACTGATAGTACATTTGATAAACTTGGTTTGCCAAAAGATATTGAAATAAAAAACCAGGATCATTCAATAGCATGGACACATAGAGTATTACCTGATGCTGATATTTATTTTATTTCCAATCAAAAAGATACAACACAAGCATTTAACATCAGTCTGCGCACAGCTTACAAACGTCCTCATATTTGGTACCCGGCTTCTGGATATTATAATATGTTGCGATTTACAAAAATAGAAAATGGTCGAACCGTAATTGACTTTTCATTGCCAGCCAATGGGTCGGCATTTATTGTTTTCAAAAAAGGAAAGGAACAAGATGATGTTTATGGTCTGTTTGACGGCCCATCTCCAAAAACAATAAGATTTAGCTCGTCGTGGAAAGTGCAATTTGATAAAAAGTATGGTGGACCTGACCAGGCTATCACATTTAATGAATTAAAAAGTTGGACAGAGCAACCTGATTCTGCTATTAAATATTATTCAGGAACCGCTGTTTATAGCAATTCATTTTTATGGGATGGGAAAGACAAAAGAAAAATGATCCTTCTCGTCGATTCTGTATATAATATGGCTTCTGTCAAAGTAAATGGTGTTGATTGCGGCACCATGTGGACACCTCCTTATTTTGTGGATATCACCAAAGCCATTAAGGCCGGCTCGAATGAGATAAAGATCGAAGTTGCAAACACCTGGCATAACCGATTGATCAGGGATCAGGGTTTACCAGTCGAACAACGAGTAACCTGGACAACGGCGCCTTTCCGGTTAAATGGAAAAGCTTTGCTGCCAGCAGGGTTAGTAGGAAAAATAATGCTGCGACAACAATAGAAATTATGGATTAAGAATTATGAGTTATGAATTATAGGACACTCATTCATAACTCATAATTTAAAAGTAAATAATTAAATGAAATATATCCTCGCGTTCTGTTTGATCTTATCTATTGCAGCTACTAATGCCCAGCAATCAGAAATTCGTAACTGTAATATTGTATGGAACACGCAAAGCAAAAACTCTTCTGAGTCCATGCCTTGCGGTGCTGGTGATATTGGTATGAATGTATGGGTAGAAAATAATGAACTGCTGATCTATGTTGCCAAAAGTGGTAGTCTTGATGAGAACAATGCGATGATGAAAGCTGGAAGGATCCGTATTAAATTATCGCCTAATCCTTTTGAAGGAAAAATATTCAAACAGGAATTGCATCTGCAGGAAGGTTATGTAACAGTGGACGGAGAAAAAAATGGAATAAAAGCAACAGTAAAGATATGGGCCGATGTATTTCATTCTGCTGTACATATAGATATCAACAGCAATAAGAAAATAACTGCAGAAGCTGCGTATGAAAGCTGGCGCTACCAGGATCGTGTCATCAAAGCAAGAGAGAATTTTGCCAATTCATGGAAATGGGCCGCTCCAAAAAATAATGTGTATACAAAAGATGTGATTGACTTCAATAAGAATGGAGTATTGTTTTATCATTATAACAATGACAAGACAATTTTTGATGCTACGGTAGCTCAGCAGGGCCTGGATGCTGTAAAGGACCAGTTATATAATCCATTAAAGAATCTCGCCTATGGTGGCT
>JBDTPD010000349.1:0-5159 GCA_039932855.1 Chitinophagaceae bacterium
GTTCTTTTTGTTTTA
The DNA here is from genome assembly GCA_039932855.1 of Chitinophagaceae bacterium. Taxonomy (GTDB): domain Bacteria; phylum Bacteroidota; class Bacteroidia; order Chitinophagales; family Chitinophagaceae; genus JAJKIP01. The sequence goes on from JBDTPD010000349.1 coordinate 16, forward strand.
CCATCCAGCGCCTGCAGAAATATATTATTCATCTTGATCTCATCTCTCGCACGTTGCAGTGTATAGTTGGCAAGATTGTAATCTGGCTTTACCCAGTCACGACCGGGTGTATTGCCGGTACATGGGTGAAACAACATATGGTTGCCGAGTTCATGGCCATGCTGAGCCGCTTTTCTCCAATCAGCTAAGCGATCGCGACAGCCAGGAAAATAAGCGCTTAAATAGAACGTGCCTTTGAATTTCAATGAATCCAGTAAAGGAATAGCATTATCAAGGTCCACATTCAATGCATCATCATAAGTAAGAACGACGGCGCATTTTTTATTCTTCCATACCGCTTTATCCTGCGCAGTTGCAGTGAGAAATATGATGGAGAAAAAAACAAACAGTAGTATTATTTTCTTTCGCATACAGTAAGGTAAACAAATTCAAAATTAAAAAGTGAAATAAAAATTAAGAGTTATGAATTAAGAATTATGAATGTCTGGAACATTCATAATTCTTAATTCATAACTCTTAATTGGTCTCTTTAAATTATCCGCGTATCCTTACACGAGAGATTATTTTGCATTTACGTTTTTATCATAGCTAACCATCCATTGCACACCAAACTTATCCGTCAGCATTCCAAAATAAGCGCCCCAGAATGTTTGCGTCATTGGCATCGATTCTTTGCCACCGGCTGCAAGACCTTTGTATAATTTATCTGCTTCTTCCTTAGTTTCGGTACCGATAGCTATAGAGAAATTAGTTCCGGGAGTAATTTTATGTCCCATTGACTCCAATGCATCCGTTCCCATCAGCACATTGTGCTTACCAATAGGAAGAGAGACGTGCATCAGCATATTTTTTTCTGCCTCCGGCACTCTGTCAGCTTCGGGAGTATCCTTAAAGCGTTGGATCATGAGAAATTCTCCACCGAATACTGATTTATAAAAATTAAATGCTGCTTCAGTGGTCCCTTCAAAATTTAAATAAGGATTGATGATTGCCATGGTATTTATTTTAAAAGTGGTGAATTAATTATTATTAACCTGGTGAATGGCTGTAGGATCCATGTACATAATCTCCCAGATATGTCCGTCGAGATCTTGGAAACCGTGACTGTACATAAATCCCTGGTCGCTTTTTTCCGAAGGAAATGTGGCACCAGCTGATTCTGCTTTATTGATCAGGCTATCAACTTCCTGCCTGCTTTCTGCTGATAAACAAATAATCGCTTCTGTACTTTTAGCAGCATCGCAGATTTCTTTCTTGATAAATGATTTAAAAAATGGCTCTACTAATAGCATCACAAATATATTTTCAGAGATGATCATACAGGTCGCCTGATCATTGGTGAACTGTGAGTTAAAGGTATAGCCCAACTTTGTAAAAAAACTGATGGATTTATTTAAATCCTTTACTGGCAGGTTGAGGAAGATTTGTGTTGACATAACTTTATTTTTATAATTATCGTGCCTGATTTTTTTCAATAGCAGTTTTCAGATTGTTAATGCTTATTTCCAGATCTTTTCCAAGCATTTTACCAAGGACCGAATTCATCAGGTTCATCGGGTATTTATTTTTACCGTTAAAGGTCCATTTTAATTTTGTCTGATCATTATTGACAGCCGTTGTAGCCATGTATACGTCGGCTACTCCTTCAAATGGTCTGACAAACCTGATCTCGGTATCAATACTCTCACCATCATTTATTCTTTTGATTTCCTGTTCACCTTTGCCCATTTGTTTATGTTGGCTATCCCAGGCAGCGATAAAGCCAACTGTTCCGTCCGTACCTGTAAATTCTTTTTTTGCATTCGGGTCCATTGACCACCATTTATTATAATGATCCTGGTTTTTCAGTATCCTGATATAATTAAAGGTATCGTGTTTAGGTTTGTTGATTACTATCTCGCGTTCTACACTATATTCTTTTTTGATAAATACTGCTACTACCAGCAGTAATACAATGATGCCTGCGATGATGCCGAGGATTGTTAATACGATGCTCATAATAATTTTTTTTAGTTGTTAATATTTTGGTTAGCGAGAAGTTTCATTTTGCCACGGATCGTCTTTAACTGGTGAATGTGTCTTTTCGTATGACATATTATAAAGTTGATCCACTCCAGTCGGGTTAATTGCCCGGAGTTTGGCAACTCAAAATCTATACAGGTTTCTGTCAGATCCAATGTATCCGTAGCCGTGCTGATTTTTGCCATCGCGTCTGCGGCGCCTTCCAATAATTTTTCTTTTTGTTGTGGCGCATCTCCCGGCAGTATAAAATCAGGGGACTTCATTTTTTTAGAAAAATCGAGAAACGCTGACCTAAGGCCTGCTACATTTTGAGCAGGGTCGCGCTCGGTTGGTTTGGTATTGCCATTCACGGTACGGGCTATGCCCGCTGCTGCTTTGATCAGGTGTTCTGATACCTGGCCGGGAGTCCAGCTACCTTCAAAAGGCACCATATTTATCTCTTCATGGGAAAAAGCGTTGATGGCCTGAAGGAGTTCACCGGCGGTAGCTTCTATTTCTATAAGGAGTTCTTTTTTCATATTCTTTGTTATTTCAATAGTCATTATCAATTGCAATACAAGATTACTGTCAATAATTGAGTTTAAAGGGGTGCAAAGACGACTTATTAAGGGTTGATCACGACAGTTTTTTTCTTAGCTTCGGGTTATATGAAAAAGATATCTATTCTGGTGCCCAAAGGTGCCGCTGCTCTATCCTGTATCGAAGGATCGTATACTGCTTTTACAAAAGCAAATGATTTTTTGATGAGCATGGATAAACAACCTCTCTTCGATGTTAAGCTTGTTGGTATGACCAAAGAAGCGCAGGTATACGATAAATTTTTTTCGGTATCTCCTGACATCACAGTTGCTGATAATTACCAGGCAGATCTTATTATCATTCCTGCTGTGAATGGTGATAAGAAAGAAGTGATTGAAGCTAATAAAGATTTTATTCCGTGGATCAATGAACAATACAATGGCGGTTCGGAAGTAGCCAGTTTATGTGTAGGTACGTTTATCCTGGCATCTACTGGTTTATTAAATGGAAAAAAATGTGCGACGCATTGGGTAGCTGCCAATGAATTCAGAGATATGTTTCCTGATGTGGAACTGGTATCGGATAAAATTATTACGGATGAACAAGGTATTTATTCCAGTGGTGGCGCCAATTCATTCTGGAACCTTATTTTATATGTAGTAGAAAAATATACCAGCAGGGAGTTAGCTATTCACATGTCTAAATATTTTGAGATAGAGTTGAATCGGTTCAACCAGTCATTGTTCATCATTTTTAATGGACAAAAAGATCACCAGGATGAATCAGTAAAGCAGGCACAGGAATTTATCGAGAAAAACTTCCAGGATAAGATAACAGTTGATCAGTTGTCTTCCTTATTTGCTGTAGGGCGCCGCAGCCTTGAAAGAAGATTTAAAAAAGCAACGCGCAATACCGTATCTGAATATATTCAGCGTGTAAAAATTGAAGCGGCTAAAAAAGGAATTGAGACGAGTCGCAAGAACATTAGCGAGATCATGAATGAAGTAGGATATTCTGATACAAAGGCGTTCAGAACTATGTTTAAACGAACAACTGGTTTGTCACCGATAGAATATCGTAATAAGTATAATAAAGAATTGAGAGTAGCATAGTATTCATTGGGTAATTATGAGTTATGAATTATGAATGGACATTTACATTCATAATTCATAACTCATAATTAATCTTGCAACTCTTCGCAGATAAATCCTGATTGATGTAGTAACTGCGCAATTTCTGAAGTGTTGACTCCATTATGTTTCACCCGAAGTATCTTATCACAATCATGCAGATCGAAGTTGATACGGCAACCAGGGAAATGCTGCTGCAATACCTCTAGTAGTTTTCGCGCCTCCTCGGCACGCTCCACATTTGTTTTAAAAACTTCTACCATCATTATTCTTTTATGACCCCGTAGATGCGAATGCTTTTTCAAATTCTGTTTAGCTATCAAAAAGCATCTTCATCGCCAGCTTTGTTTTATCATTTTCTTTTTCAAAAGTAACGGTAGAATCAATTTCGGGCCTGTCAGACGTGTGTAGGTTAATTTTTCAAATTTTGTTACTTCCTTAAACACACATTCGTTCCTGTAATTGGTTCCATTTGCCCCCAGGTCTTATCAATTAAGTATTAGTACCACAGGTAGCATTGATAGCCGTACCTGTAATAGCAGATGCGTGATCCGATGCAAGAAAGACAGCGATGTTTGCAATGTCTGCCATCAATGGAAGTCTCTTCAACATCGTACCATTTACTACTGAATCAAAATCCATTTTTGACAGCGTACCCTCTTTGCTCATTGACTCAATAAATACAGCTGAGTCAGGCGAACCACCAGAACGGATAGTAACTACACGAACGCCTTCCGGACCAATTTCAGAAGCAAGATTTCCATAAAAGCCTTCCATCGCTTTGCAGGAAGGACCAAAACCACCAGTCAACGGATAAGCGCTTCCTCCCGGAGTTGCGGTCAGGCATAAGATCACACCAGATTTTTTCCTGATCATTTGTCTCGCAGCTGCTGTACTGGTAATGAAATGCGATTGCATCGCAATAGTAAGGGGACGGGTGAAATCTTCCAGCGCCAGATCAATCAGCGGCACTCCATGTACATCATACAATCCTACTAAGTTAAAAGAAATGTCGATGCTTCCGACTTGCTTAATGATTCCATTCATGTGATCATTCACTGCTTTTTCATTCATTGCATCCACGACAGCCGTCTCCGCTTTTCCACCAGCAGCAATAATCTCTTTTGCTACTTTCTCCAATGAAGACTTAGTTCTGCCAGCCAAAAAAATAGTAGCGCCTTCTTTTGCAAAAGCACGTGCTATAGTCGATCCAAGTGATCCGCCGGCTCCGTAGATCACCGCATTTTTATTTGAAAGTAACATTTGAGGAATATTAGCGTGATGAATGAAGTTTATGCCACACAAATGTATTGAGGAGATCACAGCAATAGGGGGTGGAATACGCCAATTACAGGGGTTGATCGCGACAGAGAACTTACTTAATTTTGGTAATTGAAATCAGCGGACGTTATCATTCTTAAAAAATCAGCGATGAAAAATATAATCATCTTAATTCCTAAAGGAGCTATTCTT
>JBDTPD010000350.1:0-5152 GCA_039932855.1 Chitinophagaceae bacterium
CGCGATATGTTCGGGCATCAGCGTTTACGTGAACAAAAATATACACCGGGCCAGATCGATTCACGCTGGAGTGATGAGATCGAAAAGGATTTTTCCAAATGGCTCAATGATCATATTGATGAATTACCGGTACCCAAAGACCAAATTCAAGAATATTTAAAAACACGCACCTGGTAATAAAAAACTAAAACGACTAACTTATGGCACATTCAACTTCAAGAAGATCCTTTTTAACCAAAGCAACAATCGCAGCTGCATTAGCACCGCTGGCACCATTGGCAACATTCGGACAAGGATTTGAAAAAGCAATTGACAAAACACCTAAATCATCTCCCCCATCAGATCTGAAAATTACAGAGATCAAATGCGGATACATTCGAGGAAGTCTCTTTGTAAAAATTTATACCAACCAGGGCATTTGGGGTTGTGGTGAAGGAGTAGATGCAATATCAGGAACATATTTTTTAGTAAAAAATTTAGGGAACAGACTGAGAGGAAAGAACCCATTAAATGTGCATCGTCTTTTTGAAGATATACGTAAATCCGGATTTTTTCAAGGCGCACAATCGGGTATGTACATAGCTGTTTTATCAGCAATAGAAACAGCTTTATGGGATCTTGCAGGTAAAGCGTTGAATCTTCCGGTATATCAATTACTCGGGGGAAAATTTCGCGATAAAATCCGCGTGTATTGCGATACCGCGCTTTATCAACGTAACCTGCCGACGCCAAAAGATTTTGCTGAAGCGGCTACTAAAGCAAAACAAATGGGTTTTAATGCGATGAAATTTGATCTTGACCAGGCAAATGATCCCAATAAATATGACGCATATAACTGGACAGCCAGTCCTGCTGAATTACAACGAATGGTTGACCAGGTAACTGCTGCCAGGGAAGCAGTAGGTCCCAATATCGATATATGCTGTGATATGCACGGGCGCTATGATGCGGTCACCGGACATGCTGTGGCTAAACGATTGGAACCATTTAACCTGTTGTGGTTAGAAGAACCCATACCAGCAGAGAATGTAGAAGCCTATAAACTCATCGCCGATTCTACCACCACACCTATCTGTGCCGGTGAGAATTTTTATATGGCTTATGGATTTAGAAAATTGTTAGAAATAGGAGCAGTAGATATTGTAATGCCTGATCTGCAAAAAACCGGTGGTCTTGGTGAAGGTCAACGGATCGCTAACCTGGCCAATTTGTATTATGTTCCTTTTGCTCCGCATATGGTCGCTTCTTATTTAGGAGCGATGGCTTCCTGTCATGTATGTGCATCGGTCCCTAACTTTTTAATACTTGAATGGCAAGCTTATTTTCATACTGATCCGATGTTTAAAGAAATAATAAAGTACGATGGCACCATGGTAGAAAATGGATTCATCACGCTCTCAGAAAAACCTGGCATAGGAGTAGAGATCAATGAAGAAGGAATGAAGAAGTATGCGATACCGGGAGTGCCTTTTTTTGTATAACTAAAAGCTAATAGCTTTTAGCTCTTAGTTTTCATGCTGCCAGCAATAACCGCTGCTTCCCGCAGTTCTGGAACAACGTGTGCCTTTTTTTGTAGTGGCCTTACATTGTCCTGATTGTTGCGGTGATGGACTTCTTGGTGCGGTTGTTTTAGCGCGGGTACATTTTCCACAGGTACCGCCATTGCTGCAATAGCCGCATTGGCTGCAGTTAGAACAAGCGTTGCACGGCGAGTAGCCATAACAACGGGCAATAACTTTGTGATGGGTTGTATGTTGTTCTCCGGTACGGGAAATAGTAAATAGCAAAAAGCTAATAATAGCTGTGGTGGCAAGTCTCATAGCTGATAAGGTTTAAGGTGGGTAACAAAGTAGTAAACCTTTGGCGAAAATACAAGAGTACAATTAAGAATTAAGAGTTATGAATTATGAATCTGCGTGACCATTCATAATTCATAACTCTTAATTCTTAATTTTCAAAATCACTTATCGTCAAACGCATTCGCCGAGCCATCCGATTCCTGTTCATCGATCTCTGTCTTTTTTGACTTGCTTTTCTTTTCACCGTCCTTATTACCTAAATCGGCTGTTTTCTTTTGTGTCTTCGTTTTTGGTTTGACGGTTTCATCTTTGGCAGTGCCATCCGGATAACCTTTGAAAGCTTGGTCTATCTTATTGTCAGGGTTTTTAGCGATATCCTCTTTGCTCATACCTGCACTATCTTTCGTCCTCGCGAGATAATCAGCGAATCGTTTATTTTTCATAAATTCTTTATTTTATATAGATAATTATTGTGCCAAAAAGATTTATTCGAGGTCTGGTGTAAACTCTCCGGGTACGATCTCCATACTTTTTATCAGGCCATTCTCTATAATGTAGCTATGAATCACAATACTATCAGAGAGCAGGTTGCCCTGTATATCTTTCACCACTTGTCTGACAGTGACATCTGCTTTGTTATCATCTACGACAATGGAAACAGGTTCTACATTCGGGTCCAGTTCTTTCCACTGTCTTGTCCAATAATCACTCACAGCTTTATGACCTTCTACATAGCCACCTTCCCAGCCATTGGGCCAATGTACCTGCGGATCTAAAAAAGAAAGTACGGCAGGAATATCACGCTTATTAAATCCAGCGTATATTTTCTGTATAAGTTGTTCAATTGATTCTGCCATAGTAATAGTTATTTGATAAAATTACCATTCCTCTATAAGAGTTCCCGGATAAATAAAAGGTATCTTCAAACTCAAATGATAACTATTGAAGAAATTCGAAAATTAGCGCTGGCTTTTCCTGAAACGGATGAGCATCCGCATTTTGATAAAAAAGCATTCAGGGTAAAAAAGAAAATCTTTGCCACGCTTGACGAGAATAAAAAAAGAGTGATGGTGAAATTATCACTTTCTGACCAATCTGTTTTTTGTGCCTTCGATGAAAAAATTATCTATCCTGTTCCCGGTGGCTGGGGTCGCCAGGGATCTACATTTATAGAATTAAGCAAGGTGAAAAAAGCAATGTTTAAAGATGCATTGACTACTGCTTACTGTACAGTGGCTCCGAAAAAACTCGGCGAACTATTTTTACCGAAAGAATAAATTTTATTTGAAAGGATTACTGAATTTAACATCAGTAGTGATCATGGTATCAGTCAGCGTTTTCAAAAAAGCAATCAATGCTGATTTCTGATCTGCTGTCAGGTTCAATTGCCAAAATATCGGCATTTTTTATTAGTCGCAGGAGTCAGGAAAAACTTGCGCAAAAAAAAAGGGCCAGGCCGCACGGAACGGCACTGACCCCGGTCTAACGAAACGAAAAAAGATGGATGGTTACTGTTAATCGAACACCTCAAGCAAAACTTACTGTGAAAATGGTAGCCTTGTAAGAATTTTTTTTCTCAGCAATACTTATTGGTCAAAGCAGTTACAAATTCTTTATAATAAGCAATAGCGGATTGATGATTTCCCTGCAACACCGCTTTGTTGCATAAAATTACGTCTGTTCATTCGTGTGGGGATTGTTTGCTAAAGTAACTGTCTCATCAGAACTTTGGAATACCTTCAACACGGTATTTTCTTTTTATCTTTAGCATTCAAAAAAGCAGTTAACACCAACCGTACTTATTTAATTAAGAGTTTATGAATTATACAGATGCAACAATAGAGCAGGTAGATGATGTAATGCAGGAATCATGGAAAGCATTTATCGCGTATCGGAAACTTCCTTTATCAGCCAGGGCAGGATTTATGCGTGCCATTGCTGTGGAACTGGAAGCATTAGGGGATGAAGTATTGCAGGTAGCCGGCGAAGAAACGAATTTGCCAGAGGCGCGATTAAGAAATGAAAGAGGTCGTACTATTTTCCAATTAAATCAATATGCTGATGCCTGTGAGAAAGGTGAGTGGCTGGAAGCGAGGATCGATACAGCTGTTCCTGATAAAACTCCGCCCAAGCCCGATATCAGGAAAATGATGGTGCCATTAGGCCCTGTGCTGGTGTTTGGGGCCAGCAATTTTCCGTTTGCCTATTCCACTGCCGGCGGAGATACGGCCTGTGCCCTGGCTGCAGGCTGCCCTGTGATAGTAAAAGCACATCCGGCTCATGCCCGCACATCTCAATTGGTGGCCAATGCCATCACGCGTGCCGCTATGAAATGTAATATGCCTGCCGGAATATTTGCACATGTACATGGTGCAGGTTTTGAAGTTGGAAAAGCACTGGTTGAACATAAGCATACCAAAGCAGTTGGATTTACCGGTTCTTACCTGGGCGGCAGACAATTATTCGATTGGGCCAATCAACGTAAAGAACCTATTCCTGTTTTTGCAGAAATGGGTAGCATCAATCCGGTATTCTTATTACCGGAAAAATTAAAAGAATCTGCTGCTGATACAGCCAAATTATATGCTGGTTCTATTACATTGGGTGTTGGCCAGTTTTGTACAAATCCGGGGTTGATCATTAGTATAGAAAGTGAGGGATTGCAAACATTCATTCATACATTGGGAGAAGAAATAAAAAAGACAAGTCCCGGTACCATGTTGCATACCGGTATCTTCAAAGCATACGTTGAAAAAAGAGCAAATGCATTATCGCAGGAAGATGTCGAAACAGTAGGGGTGGCAGATGGTGAACCACAATTCAACCAGGGTTCTCCTACTGTTGCATCCGCGAGTGGGCAAGCATTTTTAAACAATCCAATTTTGCACCAGGAAGTATTCGGTCCTTATTCGCTTGTGATCCGTTGCAAAGATGAAGAAGAGATGCTGGAAGTAATTAATAAACTGGAAGGGCAATTGACAGCAACAGTAATGGCGACAGAAAATGATTTACGTAATCATGAAGAAGTAGCTGAAGCGATCAAACAAATCTGCGGTCGTTATATTATTAATGGAGTTCCAACCGGAGTGGAAGTTTGTTTAAGTATGCATCATGGCGGCCCTTTCCCTGCTACTACTGATGCAAGATTTACTTCGGTAGGTGCAGATGGTATCAAACGTTTTGCAAGACCACTTTCTTTTCAGAGTTGGCCCGATAGCTTTTTACCAGATGAATTGAAAAATAAAAATCCGTTAGGGATCTGGAGGACGGTTAATAATAATTTGACACAGTCGGGAATATGATGTCTGAACCGGGATTGTCTGAACCAGGATTGTCTGAACCAGGATTTGGGG
>JBDTPD010000351.1:0-5138 GCA_039932855.1 Chitinophagaceae bacterium
GAAGCATGACCAATAAGGGTATTGAACTTGCCCTTAATTACAATGGTAACAAAGGAAAAGACTTTCAATACAGTGTAGGATTGACAGGTGCAGCAATTAAGAACACACTTGTCAGCCTTACTTCCGGAAATAATGCTATCACAAATTTTGGCGGCCTTGGATTAACAGGACAAAGTTGGGATCAGTTCACCCGCACACTTGTAGGAGGGCCTGTAGGCGAATTCTATGGGTATAAATCACTGGGTATTTTCCAGACACAGGCAGAGATCGATGCATTGAATGCGAAAGCTCCGGGTGGACATTATTACCAGGCAGCTACAAAACCCGGTGATCGTCATTTCGCTGATCTGAATGGAGACGGAGTGGTTAATGCAACTGACAGAACAAGTCTCGGTAGTCCGCAACCTAAATTCTATGGCGGTCTTAATCTTGACGCCAGCTATAAAGCATGGGATTTCAATATGTATTTCTATGGCGTGTTTGGAAACAAGATTCTTAATTACGTAGAAAGCGACCTGGAAAGTTTCCAGAAACGTGGGTCAGAAGGTGTTGAAAATGTAAGTGTAGAATATTATAATAATCACTGGACGCCTACTAATCCTTCCAACAAATTTGCAAGGGCACTCGCTAATGATGATAACACATTGAACAGTGTACCATCAAGCGCATGGATTGAAGATGGCAGCTATGTTAAGTTGAAAAACCTGACTGTTGGATATACATTCCCGGGAAGCGTTACAGATAAGTTCAGTTTATCAAGAGTAAGACTCTATGTATCTGCTCAAAACCTGTTTACGATTACCAAATACAGCGGACTTGATCCTGAAATCGGTATACAGGGTGGTAATGCTACGCAGAGTGGTGTGGACAACGGTACGTATCCATCATCCCGCTTTTATACATTTGGTTTAAACGTGTCATTTTAAATAAAGACTGCTAAAAAAATAGTGATATGAAAAGAAACAAAATAATCATCATCATCTTAATCCTGGCTGTTGCGTCAATACCGGTTGCTTGTAAAAAAAGCTTCCTGGTGCAGACCAATACTTTCCAGGCTACTCCTGAGAATGCTTTTAATGATACAAGTGATGTAATTGCATTAGTAAATGCAATCTATGATACCTATCAAAATAGTGACCTGTTGAAAAAATGCATCTGGTACAGGGCCAACTTCAGTACGCACGATGCCTTTAACTGGGGTGGAGATGTATTCTGGAACAACTACCAGATACCAGCCACTTTTGGAGGTATCTCTACTTTCTGGAACCAAACCTATGTAGGTATCGGAAGAGCGAATGTTGCCTTGGAAATAATTACAAAAACACATACCAGCGGAATTCTTACTGATGCGCTGGCTGATCGTCTTTCAGGAGAAGCTTATTTCTTACGCGGCATGTCTTATTATTATCTTGCTGCTGCGTTTGGTGGCGTTCCATTGGAACTGAATGCAATCACTGATGGGTTATCGCCAAGAGTTCCACGCGATACCATATTCACCCAGGTTGTAAGAGATATGCAAGCGGCTGAAGGTTTATTATTATCAAAAGTAGATTTGAAGCCTGCTGACCTTGGTCGTGCTACCAAAGGTGCAGCTTATGCTTTTGAAGGAGCTGCAAGAATGTGGTTAAAGGATTATGCAGGCGCTTTAGTGGCGTATAATAATACAGAATTGACGAACAATTATCACCTGCTGCCAAACTTTGCAGATGTAAATGAATATGATAAACAGAATAATGACGAATCTCTTTTTGAGGTTCAATTTGAAAAGAGACCAGGTGATAAACAGGATTGGGGTGGAAGCTGGAACCCTCCGGGTGCTGAACTTGGCTGGATCGATAGTTTCGGTTGGCCGCAGGAACTAACAGGACAGGGGTATGATTATGGGAATCCTGCTCTCTGGAGTTCTTATCAATCAGGCGATAAACGCAAATTGCTTACGATAGTAGGACCTGGAGATCCATTGCTAAGTCCGGGAATTATCGCAAATGTCGGTGGATTGAAAGGTTATAATCAGGTCATACAAGGTTTCAATGCTAATAACCCGATTTATAAAGCCGACAATGGTACTATCTTAAATACTGTAGGAACATTAACAAGACCGTGGTATGGTGATGATAAAGCCCGTACAGGTTATTATTTCTCTAAGAAATGGAGAGATCCATACCTGACTGGTGGTAACTCAAATGCAGCTGGTGAGAGTAATCTTTTCGGTGATCAGAACCAGATACTCCTACGTTATGCAGAAGTGCTGATCAGTCGTGCAGAATGTAAAGTACATTTAAATGATATTCCTGGCGCTATGGCTGATCTTAAGATAGTTCGTGATAGAGCATGGGGTGGTGTAGCTCCGGCTATCATGCAAGACAGCGCTAACTATGATGGTACACCTGGTGTAGCTATCACAGATCCTTTACAAATGGTGATGAGTGAATACAGGCATGAACTGGCTGGCGAATACTCTGTATTCTATGATCTTTGCAGAATAGGTACTGCTGAAGCCATTGCTTTTATCAAAAAAGCAAATGGTACAGTTGATGCCAGCTATGATCCGGTTCCTAACCCTGCACCTGGTCCAACACATGATAACCTGAAACACGGGTTATATAATACAACACCAGTAGTTGATAAAATGCTATTGCCAATTCCACAAGTTGCAATTGGACTCAATCCCAACTTAACGCAGAACCCTGGTTACTAATAAGCAGTTGTTATTTTTAGAAAGGCTCTCTCCAAAAGAGAGCCTTTTCTATTAAAACTATTTCCTCGTTACTTTTATGACTCATTTTATGAGGTATAATATGAAACTATTCAACTCAGTCTTCATTTGTATTGTGGCTTCGTGCATTATTTCCTGCAAAGACAAAAAGCCCACTTTATTTGAAAAAATTTCTTCTTCTCATTCGGGTATTACATTCAATAACACGATTGTGGAGAATGATTCGATCAACCCGCTGAATGTAGTGAACATTTACAATGGCGGTGGAGTAGGGATCGGTGATTTTAATAATGATGGCTTGCAGGATATTTACCTGACAGGAAATGCTGTGTCCAGTAAATTATATCTCAACAAAGGAGATCTTAAGTTTGAAGATGTAACAGACAAAGCCAATGCCGGCGGACTCGGCAGATGGGCAAGAGGTGTCAGCATTGTTGATATCAATAATGATGGACTAATGGATATTTATATCTGTAACACCATCTATAAAGATTCTTTAAGAAGAACAAATATTTTATACGTCAACCAGGGAATAGATAAAGAAGGCGTTCCTCATTTTAAAGATATGGCTGCCGAATACGGATTAGATATACATGTGCAATCTACCATGGCCAGTTTTTTTGATTATGATAATGATGGCGACCTCGATATGTTCTTAACTGTCAATGAAGCGACCATTGGTGATAATCCTTCTGTTTTTATTAAAAGAAATACTGGTGGGACATCCGTGCCAAGCCTGAGCAGATTATTTCGTAATGATAAGGACAGCGTTTCCGGTCGTGTTGTTTTTCACGATGTATCTGCAATAGCAGGAATGAAATTCGAGGGTTATGGTCATGGTGCTACTATTTGTGATATCAATAATGACGGATGGAAAGATCTTTATGTGTCAGATGATTTTTTATCAAATGATCTTCTGTACATCAATAATCATGATGGAACTTTCACTAATAAGGCAAAAGAATATTTCAAGCATACTTCCTTTAACTCAATGGGCCAGGATGTTACCGACATCAACAATGATGGCTTGCCCGATGTGGTAGCACTCGATATGAATCCCGAAGATAATTTCAGGAAAAAGGTGATGATGAACGCAAATAACTACAACACCTTTCAAAACTTTGATGCTTACGGGTATCTCTATCAATACGTACGGAACACATTGCAATTGAACCAGGGTCCGCGTATAACCGAAAATGATACGATCGGCGCTCCTTCTTTTGCGGATATAAGTTTTATGAGTGGTATTGCTCAAACTGACTGGAGCTGGACGCCATTGATCACCGATTTTGACAATGATAGTTACCGGGACATGATCATTACAAATGGTTTTCCCCGTGATGTAACGGATCATGATTTTATTAATTTCCGTAAAGATGCGATCATTACTACCCCTACCAAACAACTGCTTGATCAGATCCCAAAGATCAAATTGCATAATTATGCTTTTCAGAATAATGGCAATCTTGCATTCAATGATGTAACTAATAATTGGGGACTCTCATTGCCTACCTTCTCTAATGGCGCCGCATTCGCTGATTTTGACAATGATGGTGCGATGGATATGGTGATCAATAATATTAATGACGAAGCATTGCTGTACAGAAATACATCAAGAGATAAAGAGAAAACGAACAATCATTTCTTAGAAATAAATTTTAAAGGAACTAAAGAAAATATTAATGGCATTGGCGCCTTTGCCACTATTTATTATGATCATGGCAAGTTGCAGAAGTATGATAATAATCCCTATCGCGGTTATTTATCAACTATACAAAGTATTGCGCATTTTGGGTTAGGAAAAATCGAAATAGTGGACTCTGTCGTGATCAACTGGAACAATGGTCAGCAACAAATTATCACGAATGTAAAAGCGGACCAGGTATTGACTGTCAACGTCACTAATGCTACGCAGGCACCTCTTGTTATGCAAGCATTGTTTGATAGCAGTTCTGTATTTAAAGAAATTACGAATCGTGCAGGAATTAATTTCCAGCATAAGACAGATGATTTTATTGATTTCAATATTCAGATGTTATTACCGCATAAACTTTCAGAATATACGCCAGCGCTTGCTTCAGCTGACCTGGATGGAAATGGATTTGATGACCTGATAGTAGGAGGAGATGTATATCGTCATGCGCAAATTCTTTTTCAACAGGCCAACGGTCAGTTTACCCAAAAAGATCTACTGCAAGGCCAGGGAGCCTGGCATGGTGAATACAGAGACGAGGGCATATTGTTATTCGATGCCAACGGCGATAGCAAACCTGATATATATATTGCCAGTGGTGGCTATAAATTAGCTCCCGGTGATCAGGGATACCAGGATAGACTATATATTAATGATGGCAAAGGAAATTTCAAACTGGATTCAGTAGCACTACCAGAAAATCATACCAGCAAACTGTGCGTGCGGGCC
>JBDTPD010000352.1:0-5131 GCA_039932855.1 Chitinophagaceae bacterium
GATGCCATTTTTACTATCAGTGATCGTATGGCAATCGGCGCTATGCTGGCCATTAAAGAAAGAGGATTAAACATGCCGCATGACATAGGGTTGGTAGGATTTAATAATGAACCGGTAGTGAGTTTGGTTACACCGCGTATCTCGAGTGTGGATCAGCCGGGTTTTGAATTAGGAAAAATAGCAGCCAAACTTTTTATTGAAACAGTTCATAACAATAGCGACATGAGTCATATTGAAGAAGTACTAAAACCAAAATTATATATACGGGAATCATCACAACGTCTTATGCCTAAAAACGGGCGCTTCAAATTATAACTATGCGGAAACACCTTTTTCTTTATGCTTGCCTGCTAATCACAAGCATAGCTTCAGCCAACACAATTATTGTCAACAATATCCAGGAACTCAACCAGGCGAATACACAAGCAAAGCCGGGAGATATAATTATTCTGAAAAATGGTAACTGGAAAGATGTAACGATCTCACTTAATTGTTTGGGTACAAAAGAACAACCAATCACTTTCAAAGCGGAGACACCAGGATCAGTAGCGATCATTGGGAAATCTTGTTTAAAGATCGGTGGTACTTATATTATTGTACAGGGACTTACCTTCAAAAATGGTTATGCAGGAAAAAATGCAGTGATCGATTTCAGGATCGCTAAAAATCAGTTGGCAAATAATTGCCGCGTGACAGAATGCACTGTCAATGATTTCAACAATAAAAGAATGGAAGAAAATTACTGGGTTTCTTTTTCCGGAAAAAAAAATGAGGTAGATCATTGTAGTTTTGCCGGGAAAAAGAATATGGGTGTACTGATGGCGATCATTCTCGATGATGACAGGAGCCGCGAAAATTTTCATTCGATTGATCACAATTATTTCGGAACACGTTTGCCATTGGCTTCTAACTCAGGTGAGATAATCCGCATTGGCGTTTCTGAACATAGCCAGTTCAATTCCAATACTCAGGTGACTGATAATTATTTTTATCATTGTGATGGTGAAACAGAGATCATCTCTGTAAAGTCTTCTAATAATGTTGTGCGTAACAACCTGTTTGAAGAGTGCCAGGGAGGCGTTGTACTTCGTCATGGTAATTATAATACAGTAGAGGGAAATGTTTTCCTGGGAAATGGAAAAGAAGGCACTGGTGGTGTACGGATCATCAATAAAGGACAATGGATCGTTAATAATTTATTTTATAAATGCAGGGGCGTTAGTTTCCGTTCACCTTTGTCTATTATGAATGGCATCCCTAATTCACCTGCGTATCGTTATGTACAAGTGAGTGATGCTGTTATTGCTAATAACACCTGGTATAATTGTGCACCAGCTTCTTTTTGTGAAGGCAGTGATACAGAAAGAACATTGCCACCAGTGAATGTACATCTGGTTAATAATTCATTTTATAATAACAAAGATGGCATTGTGTATAAAACCTACGACAATATCAATGGATTTACATTTACGGGGAATAATATCAATAAGGATCTGCAACAAAAAGTAATGACTGGATTCGAAAGAACAGTATTTCTGAATCCACCGGCAGTTGCGCCAGCGATTGTAATGCCAGTCAATAATAAAAATTCAACTATATCTGATTCCTTGCAGGAAATAGCAAAGCAAAAGTTAGGGCACTCGCTTTCATTAAAGACAGGATTTGAAGACTTGTCTTTGTATAAAAAAATATTAGAGAATGCACATAATAATTGTGGTGCTCCGCATTTCTCCGAAAATAAATTTCCCTTACCAACTATTAAAAAATCATGCACTGACGCAAATGCTTTAGAAAAGGCATTAGCCATACCAGGTGTTAATCTCGTGATTGATCTGACAGGCAAAAGCTATGTATTTACAAAATCATTGGTAATTACTACTAATACTGAGATCAGGTCTGCCGGCAAAACGCCTATCAGCTTTACAATGCCTGGTAATTCTTCGCCTGCCTATTTGCTCATGATCCAGGCTGGTCAATCCTTGAAACTAACAAACCTTTCACTTGATCTGTCGGGCTTGCATGTTAGCAATGTAATTTCTACTGATACTTCAGGGGCTGCGAATCATTCTACCTTCTTTCTCAGCAATTCATTTGTGAAAAATGTATCTGTTGATGGGGCATTTTTTTCTGCCAGTAAATCTTCTGTTTGCGATAGCATCAATATCACCGGCAATTCATTTGAAAAGAATAATTGTGAATTATTCTCTTTTGAGAATGAGAAAGACAAGAAAGGATATTATAATGTAGAGAAAATGACGATCAGTAATAATAAGATCACTAATCATACGGGTACAATATTAAATATGCTACGTGGCGGTAATGATGAAAGCTCTATGGGTCCTGACCTGTTATTTACCAAAAATACATTGACTAACTGCAAACCATCTGGAGCTAATGCTACTGCAGCCATCTGGTTGTGGGGGATACAACGGACGGTAATTGGAAATAATTCTTTTACTAACTGCTATTCTAATTGCGAACTGATAAAATATGAAGATGCGGTACGTGCCGATCATACATTAATTAATAATAGTGTAAAAGCAAGTGGTGTTATTATTAAAGATAAATATGTGCATTAGTAAGATGGATCACTACTCTTATACGACGAGTCCATCCGGAAAAATAATTCGCTTGTTATATCGTGCTGGATGAGACATCGTTGGCGAAGAGGTCGATAATAGAAGACCCTTATCATATATTAAATCACTCTGAATATTTGTGGTTCGTGAGGACACGACCATGGCGTAAGAAGCTGGAGACGAATTGAGAGTTATGAATGACGGATACAAATTCATAATTCATAATTCATAACTCTTAATTCTTAATTCTTAATTCTTAATTGAATTGTACAGAAAACTGATGAAACTCCTTCTTATATTCATACTTCAACTCAAATCCATACTTATCGCATATCTGTTTGACGATGGCAAGACCAAGCCCGGTTCCATCAGATTTATCAGATTTCCAGAAACGATCGTAGATCAGGTTGTCATTTAATTTTTGTAAACCGGGGTTGCTGATGGTAAGTCTGTTACTATTTGCATGGATAGTGATCGTCTTATTTTGTGTGGTATATTTTATCGCATTTATGACGAGATTGGAAATTAAAATATCAGCCAATTGAGCATTCATTGATACATGTGACAGACGTAAGTCAGTTTGAATGTTTAATGAATTACCGTGTATCCATTCATCCAGTTCTGTCAATTTATCCTGAATTACTCTCTTAATATCCACCTGTTCCTTATCGTTAAACTGATTATTCTCAATCTTGGTCAGTAATAATAATGATTGGCAAATTCTGGATATTTTATCCACCGCATTATATACACTTTGTACCTGGTGAAGACTTTCAGCACTGAGACCGGGATCCTGTATCAGTAAGTCTAATCTTGAATTAATAACAGCGAGCGGTGTTTGTATTTCATGTGAAGCGTGGTCAGTAAAATTTTTTAACGATAGATAATCCTTCATCACCTTCTCCGTCATCATATTTACGCTTTCATTCAGCTCATTAAATTCATCGATAGAAGTTTTTGGGACTTTAACTGGCGAAGGCGCATTCAAGTCAAAATGCTTGATAGAAGAAAGTGTATCATGAAAGGGCCGCCAAAGTCTCTTTAAAATAAAACGGTTGAAAAAGAATAACAATATTCCTAATAATAAAAGTAACGCCAGCGTAACAAGCAACACCAATACAATAAGATCCTCTGTTTCTTCCTGCGATTTGGAAACAGAAGCGGCATAGTAATCACCCTTTATAGCAATGGGAAATGTCAGTTGGCGGCTTAACTCATTGTCGCCATCTGTGGAATCAACTAACATCAGCGTAGTAAAATGACGGACGATCGGGTTACTCACTTTCCGAAATGAAGTCCGTTGATCCTGGAAAGTGGTCGCTTCAGGCAATGATTGATTCTTTTGTATGTAATCAATAATCTCTACTTCTTCTACATGAAGCGTTTCATCCAATTGTTGTGTAAGTACATAATGAAGAAGAAAATAATAGCCAATACCGGCGATCAATAGTACCACAATAGATGAAATAATCGTTGCCCTGCTATACTGAGTCTGTAATTTCATTAATCAGTCATTTTATAGCCCATTCCATAAACTGATCGTATATAATCCTGCGAGCCTTTCTCCTGTAATTTCTTCCGTAGATTTTTTATATGCGTATAAATAAAATCAACGCTGCTTCCTGAACCCATTTCATAACTCCAGAGATGAGATACCAATGCGTTTTTTGAAATGACACGGCGCTGATTGGAAATGAAATAAAGCAGCAGCTCATACTCTTTCTTTGTCAACTCCAATATCTTCTCCTGCACTGTTACTTCCTTGGTGAGTGTATTAATGTTGATCTCATTAAAACTTAAAATATTATTCCCGTTATGCACCTTACGACGAATAATCGCATTGATCCTTGCCGCTAGCTCAGATAAATGAAATGGCTTTACGAGGTAATCATCTGCTCCCAATTTTAATCCATTGATACGATCCTGGATAGAATCCTTTGCAGAAATAATAATAACACCATCACTTTTATTATTATTCTTCAGTTCCTGTAATAATTTAAGACCCGAACCTCCGGGCAAAGTAATATCGAGAGCGATACATTCATAATCGCTTGTTTCGATCTTTTGTAATCCTTCATTAAAGGTTGATGCCACCTCACAAGTATAACTCTCATGCCGGAGATAAGCGATCATACTTTCTGCCAATTCTTTTTCATCTTCGATGATGAGTATTTTCATGTAAATCCTTTTGATAGATTATACAAAGAGAACAAAAACTATTGTTTTTAGGCAAAGGTTAGCAGTATTTCTTCAGAATTACTACAGAATTGTGGACTTTATTACTGAAAATTCTGGAACCCTATTTGCAACTTTCTGTAAAAAATCAGGTATGAAAATACGATTCTTCGCGACAGGAATACTTATACTATTGTTCTCAATACCTGTCTTTTCGCAGAAGCCTGATACATTGATCAAAAAACTGGATAGTCTGAGTGTGAAAACAGACAGTGCGGGATCGCAGATCAATAATACCGATAGATCAGCATATAATGAGCATACGAAAATCACCGCAGGAGTATATTTCATCTTATTAGGTAGTGATCTAAAACAAC
>JBDTPD010000353.1:0-5124 GCA_039932855.1 Chitinophagaceae bacterium
AATTTTTCAGATCCGTTTCCGGGATGGTATTACCATCAATTGATAATAAAGTGACCTTGTCATTTGTTTTATTGAGGGTATATTTTTTTCCGTACTGATCGGTAGCATTAATTATTCTGGTTCTCGTTGTTCCATCATCATTAGTATTTGAAGAAACGTTTTTGAAAACCAGCTCTGAAACGCTTATTTTTTTAGGCAGGGTATCGATGTTGACTACCTTCAATTCTTTTACTTCATTTGCAACAGCCGGTTTTCTTTTTACAGATGTTCTCGGCCGTATTGCACTGATAGCCGTTTTTTCTGGTGATTGCACTGTCTGTATATTGACACTTGTTATAGTATTGATCTTTTCTTTTTTAGCCATCGCCTCTTTAGCGGGTAGCAAAGTAAATGCGGTGATGGTCACCAAACTGAGGATGAGGATGATCTTTTCCATTAAGTTTAATTTTTTGTTTTCCCGCGTCATTATTCGTTTGACACGGTTTAGTAAATAATGTCGGTTGTGACCAATAGCCATCGCATAGCCGGTGCCTGTCAGGGAGTACTCCTGGAACGAGACCAATGCTTCGAGGTAACTTCCTTTGCTTTGGGTATTTGCCACTACTATATCATCACAGCATGCTTCTCTTTCCTGGCGGATAAGAGACGAGATCCATAAGAGAGCGGGATTGAAAAAGAATACAGCTTCTGCAATACGTTGCAATAGATTGATAACATAATCATGACGACGTATATGCGCGAGCTCATGTAGTAAAATAGTTTCTGCCTGGTCGGGTGGAAGATGAGACAATAATCCAAGCGGCACCAGGATAACAGGTTTGAGATAACCAATAGCTACCGGCACTTTTATCAATTCTGATTGGAACAAACGAACTGATTGACGGATACCTAAACAATCACTGAGCTCCTCCAATTTGAGTTTCCATGATTCTGCTATCTCATGCCGTTTGTAAACACGCATACGCTGAATGCTGGCAAGACCCGCCAGTAGCTTAATACCATGGAAAATAAAAAAGATGGCCCAGGTAATAACAAAAGGCGCCGCGTTATTATTAAAATAATTGGTGAATTCGCCGGCAATGGTAGGAGTGTTTGTTACAGTCAGGTCAGCTGTGGTAGTATACTCAATAGAAGGTAACGGCGCTACTGCATGGGCAGTAACAAGATCAGTGGCTGATGACTGCGCATATAAAATGAAGGTGACCAAACTGGTCAGGCCAAAAAGGATCAGTACTGAACCAAGAAGGTTGTATCGTAGGCGAGCAGCTGACCTACGGGTAGCAATAATGACAATGCCGGCAATGGCGGCGGCTAATACTCCCTGCCAGAGTGAGTGGAGCAGTGTCCAACCCAGCGCCTTTGACCATTCCTGTAAGAAAAGTAACTGCATAGAATATTTTTTATTTATCCTTTTGATCCAGTTTTTTGATCATTTCCCTGATCGCATTCAACTCTTCTTTCGATGTCTTTTTATTACCCAGTAATTGCATTAACAAACTGCTGGCGGAACCATTATACATGGTGTCCACAAATTTGTCGAGCAAAAAACTCTTGGTTTTATTTTCTTCAGCGGCGGGACTGTATACGTGTTTCATTTGACTTTCGTCGCGGATAAGTAAACCCTTCTCTACCATGATCTGCATCAGCTTGAGTGTAGAAGTGTATTGCACCTCTCTTTTCTGTGCATTCAATTCATCATTTACAAAACGAACAGTAGAAGCTCCATGCTGCCACAATACCTGCAGGATTTCCAATTCCGAGCGTGTAGGTTCAATGTTGCTATTATCCTTCTTATTTGCTTTCATGAACCTAAGGTAGGAAATTTTTCGTACGAAAAAATAATTACCTAAGTTTTTTTAAGAAAAAACTCAACGAAGTCAAAAATCAAAAGTAAAAAGCCAAAATATCAACCTGATATTTTGACTTTTTACTTTTGATTTTTGACTTCGAAGTCCACAGTTTTTATACAGTTGGTGTGAACAAATCCTTTCTTTTTCAATCATTTATCTAACTGGTATGCTTTTTGACTTTTACCATATAAATGAATACACATGAAAAAGTCAACTAAAATATTCGCCGGAGTTGCCCTGGCCTCACTAGTAGGTATTCTGTTGTTCGCAACCCGTCGTCGTAAAGCCAGAGATAATAGAGATAGAAGTGCGCTTGTAGCTGATGAAGGGTATGAGACAGCTTATGATATTCTTTTTCCTAATAAAGTATATGGAAAAAGCAAATCGCAACAAGCTTCCTATAAATAATTAAATAAGTAACGGGGATTAAAAAAGAATAAAAGGATTTCACAGATTACCTTCCGATGTTACAGAGATTGTAACACTTAAGAAAATAATCCGTGAAATCCTTTTATTTTGCTTTAATCCTTGTCGCCTTCTTAACGACGATTAGGCTTCTTCTACTACCTCTGTTGTTACTCTTCTTACATTTCCGAAATCATCTTTGACTACTGTTGTGCTTCTGCGTCTGCTACGGTTACTGCTTGTACTGATAATGATGATCAGCAGCACCAATACGCCCAATGCCACCCATATCCAGTTTTGCTGTAGCCATGTTTTTACTTCGCTTTTATCAATAGTTATATGGTCCTGTGCCATTACCACCGTTGGTATCGCAATTAGCATCATCACGAACAGCACGGCACCGGTAAGGCGATAAATAGTTGGTTTTTTCATACCCTATGTTTTTAATGATTAATGTTATGCATAAACCAATAAATGCGCCAATGCCAAATAACCCAGCTTGCAGCCTTGTTAATGACTTTTAAATCCTCACGATGGGTTTTTCTTTCTACACTCCGAGCAAAATTCAAAAGTAAAAAGTCGAAATATCAGGTCGATATTTTGACTTTTTACTTTTGAATTTGACCTTGATATTATTAGTGACCTAATGCCTTGAGGTATTCGTCCACGAACTCCTGTTTTTTCTTCCTTCTGTATTGCATAATGAACCGGGGATGGGCAAGAGGAATGATTGATTGAAAGAATCCATTCTTTTGATTCAGGGTCTGGAGGAACTTGAAATTCTTTTCACCGCCAATACAAAGGCAAACAGTCCGGTCAAATCCCATATCCAGTTGCTGACGGATAGTATCTATAATAAAAGGAGTGACGGCCTGCTCCAGTTTCTTATCATCATAGTAGTTGATATTCTTCCCATCTTTTATAAAACCGAGCGGAGATACTGCACCGACAAAATAATCCCTGTAAAACGCAGTGGGGCCACCATACTGCATGATGACTTCGTAAATGAACTCAGCTGATAATTCAGAACTATTTCCCCATGGATGATCAATGCCACAGAATTCTTTCAGCTGTCGCGGACCCGTAAAGTTAATTCCGGTCATTCCGGCACCGTGGCGACCAGGATTTATTCCTAATAATAATTTCCGGGGACGACTATCATCGTAAAACTTCGTAAAAAAATGTTTCACCACCTGCATCACTTCCTTATCGTGTTGCGGATGAAGCACTTCAAATCCCCTGGGTATTCCAGGAGGTTTGAGTTGGCGATAAAAATTAATAAGTTTCTGAGCGAGCATTCTTAAAAAATAAATTTAGTCGTTATTATTCTACATCCCGATATGACTTTATGGTACATAGGAATAGATATATATACTATTTTCTTAACCTCTTCTTCGTCTTTACTTTATATCGTAAAAAACATCTGTAATAACAGATAATTCGTACCTCTTTATAACTTCAAATCATTCGTATGCCTAAGCCAAAAAAAAATCAGAACGAAGGATTACCATCCAAACCAACTGTTGCAGCTACTATCGATGAGTTAGTATTTCTCCAAAGCCTCGTTACCAAGCTGGCGAGCAAGCCTTTTGATCTCGGTCGCAGAAAGCAGAAAACATTAGCTGAATGGCAGGCGATGGATACATCTTCACTTGAAGCGTATGTGAGTGGCCATCTGTTGTTCGAGAATGGCAACGAAAAAGTAGACATGCCTTTTACTACCGCCTTCCTGTTCACCTGTACACAATTGAATAAAGAAGGGTATGATCTGGCCTGGGTAAGTTCACTTTCTTAATAACTTATTGATTGACTACTGAGTTCTTCGCCGTGTCGATGTCCTTTGCCACATCGGGCCGGAGCTTTTCCCAGTGAAACCGCAGGTGATCATTCTCCTGCCACGGTTTACCATCCTGTTCGCTGTAATGCGTCAGCGGCATATCATTATACAAGGGTCGGGTAATGCTGATTACAATGTCCCACCAGGCAAGGGCTTTCTGTAAATGATTTACAGCTTCCTGTTTATTGCTCTCATTTCCTTTTGACCGGTAAGTTTGTAACGCAATGGCGCCTCTTAACTTTTCAGCGAGGTGTAAACCTAAATACGCCCATGCTTTAATATCAGCTACTTCATAGAGCAGTCCTTTATTGTTGCCAACGTTTATATTCTTTATTAGTGATAATGCCTTTGCACAATCTTTTTCCAGTGATTGGGCTAATAATAATGGAGTCGTTTTTCCAACAGTATAAGAACCGCCGGCTAAAACAGTCTTTACATAGTCGGCTACATTTATATAATCGGGATCCGTGACTGGCTGATTGATCAATCTATCGATGGAAATATAATCAGCGCGTTTGGTCTTGCTATCCAGTGCCATCATCCCTTCGCTGTACAAAGAAAAATCCCAGGTAAAATCAAATAATGAACCTAATCGCAATGGAGTAGCGCCAGCTAATGCGGATGCTTCAAGCAATGGAGCTGCGTTCTTTCCATATCTCCTTATAAATTCTTCTTTGAAAATATTATCTGTTGAGGATGGATTGTATAACAAGCGTCCCCATATTTTATAATATAGCCATTGTCTTTCAAATGCATATTTCCATGGCAGACCAATACTATCTTTTGTGAAATAATCCTTTGCCGGGATATATGTTTCTGATCCGGTAAAATACCCACCGACATAAGGTTGTGAGTTGACAAGAATATGTTGTCTTACAAAGGAAGGAACTCCCCAGCGAAGACAAAAGAAATCTTCATTACGCGCGGTCCATGTGATCTTATATTTAGCTGGCACAGGATTAAAATAGGTATCATATAATTTACCTCCATGCACTTTAATGAGTTTGGTGGTAGAATGTGCATGTGACCAAT
>JBDTPD010000354.1:0-5114 GCA_039932855.1 Chitinophagaceae bacterium
GCCACATTCACAATTCATAACTCATAATTCTTAATTCCCCTTATTTCTTATTCCAACCCACAGTTATTGAGTAATATGAAACTCTATTCCTGCAAAAGGTTTACTCACTAAATATTGTGTTGGATAACCTACATCAAGGTTCATCGATTTATTGGAAACGAAGAATCCAACATACACTCCTTCTACGGGAGAATACCTGGTTGATGCTTTGAAAAACGGGTAAATAAAATCAGATGATTTATCCGGAAAATTAAAATGCTCATCAGTGCCGGAGTGAATAGCATTGATATCATAGTCTAATCGCAGTGAAATTGCCGGGAACAATTTATAAGTCAGATCACCACTAAGTGCCAGGCCTGTTACAGGATGAGAAAAATATTCTGTAAAAACGGCCCATTGACTAAACGGGGTATTGAATTTTCTTAATGGATATAAATAACGCCCGATCGTATTATCGTATAATTCATATATATCGTGTGCTGGTTTACGGTAACGTAATGTTCTGTCAGAATGAAAGAAATTATAAACGCTACCATAATATCTTATTTCTGCCGATTGGTTGATGGAAAATTTCTTATGCTGCTTATGCATAGCCACTCCTATTAGTGCTGCTATTTGCCGGTCAATACCTCTGAAATAATCCTGTGTACGTGCAAAGTTTTCTGTAAAACTTAACTGAGCATAATATTGTATTCCTCGTTTTGTGTGAAGGTGACCAAATATGTTATGATAAGTATGATATTTTGGCGGAGTGCCTGAAGGTGCTGCTATGACATATGATGTACCGACAGCAGCAGAATCCTGCTTAAAGAAATGAGTATAGGAAAAGGAAATGTAATCATCTACATCTAACCCGATCGCATTTTCCATATCACCATATATCTTAACGGCAAACTCAGATTGCTGATACCTGAATTTGATCTTGGTACCCTGCAGATCGATATTATAGATCATTAGTCCTTCATCTGAACGTTCATTCAGGAATTGTCCGACATTGACATTTACTAACAGGCTGTTATTTTTTATCCGGAAAGAATCATTGAAGGTGACAGACATGACGGGATAAATAACAGTATTATTATCATTAAACGTTCCATAGGAGAAACCGCGATATTCTCCATACAGATCAGCATTCAATTGTACTTTTCTCCCAATATCGGTTCTTGTTTTCAATGCTACATACATGGCACCATGCCTTAATGGGTTGTCGGTAAGACTATCATAAGAAATATTCAAATCAGGATTATAACGTCGCTGTTCTTTGATCATACCTGGCATGGATACCGCTGCAAAATAAGGGTTGTAATGGTGTTCGCCGTGCGCCTCTACATTAAGGTGAATTTTTATGTTGGGTAATGAAGACTGCGCGGAAAGAATAGTAAAACAAAGAAAGCAGCTTAGGAGCGTAAAGCTATATTTCATATGCAGTGATTGGTTCGCCTAAAACTAGGCTGTGCAAAATCAAACCGCGTTAAGGTTATGATAATACATCTCTCAAAGACCTGTTAATTCTACGATGTATTTTTTCTTTAGAAATACGGCTGTTTCTTTCTTATTTTTAAGGAATAAACAACCTATGCAAAAAATTGGCCACAGAGAGCCACAGAGATAAGAGAGCCACAGAAACACAGACTGCGTTTCTGTGGCTCTCTTATCTCTGTGGCTCTCTGTGGCCGAAAAGCTTTTGAAAAGCTATTGCATCTTATTACCAATATTATGAAACTTACCTTTTCAAGAAAAATCATCAAGCGTAATTTCCTGGGAAATTTGTTGTTGATATTTACTGTCAGTATTTTCTTTATTTCCTGTTCACATAAGATCAACCCCGAAAAACCTTCTTTAGCCGTATCTGACTTCAAACTGGATTCACTTCCGGATTCAGAGATCAATATTCCCATACAGATCAATCTTAAGCCTATCTATGCTATGGCGGAAAGCCATGTTGATACGTTGTTTACTTCTCCGGGTTACCCTGACGGTTGGGTACAATCAGCTTGTGATACGCGTTATAAGTATTCATTCCGCCGTGGACCTTTGCAAATGAAAGCATCCGGTACTTCGCTGAATCTTGGGTTTACCGGTTATTATAAAATTGTTGGCTCTACCCGCGTATGTGTAGCTGGTGCTGCTATCTCACCATGGACACCTCCATGCCGTTGCGGTTTTGATGAAGGCGAGCGCCGTGTGAATATTTCTTTCACCAACTCTATAAGTGTATTACCGGATTATAAAGTGAAACTGAATATTCGTCGTAATGAACCGCAGGCAGTTGATAAATGCACGGTTTGTTTCTGGGGACAAAATATTACCGTGGATGTATTGAATGGATTAAAAGCTCAACTTGATTCATCCAAAGCCGAGATGGATCGTAACTATGGTACTGTTGATCTGCGTCCGCAGTTTCAGCAGTTGTGGTCACAATTAAATAAGCTGTTTAATATTTATGATATGGGTTGGTTACAGATCAATCCGCAACGGATCAGGATCAATAATCTTTATGCAAAGGATGATTCATTGTTTGTATACATGGGATTGTCTGCGCGACCAGCTATTACGCTCGATAAACCTAAGGAAGCAAATACGATCATTCCTGCTATGGGACCATTCAGTAAGATGCAGGGTTTTTCTGTTTTCCTTGATGCACAGCTTGATTATGACTCACTCAGCAATATTGTAACGCGACAAATGAGTGGAAAAGAATTTGATTTTAATAAAGGACCAGTTAAAAAGAAAGTCATTATAAAAGATTGCCGTTTGTATGGAGCAAATAACGAAAAGCTGATCATCCGGGTAAATTTTGCAGGAACCGATGAAGGTGTTTTTTACCTGACCGGTAAACCTACCTACGATAAAGCCACGCATATTCTTGAAATGAAGGATATTGATTTTGATATCAATTCTAAAAATGCGTTATTAAAAACAGCCGAATGGTTATTCAGTAGAAAGATCATTAATGAGATCAGTCATTATACACGTTTTGATCTTAGTTCCTATATCGATACTGCGAAAGTGAGTATCAATGAACAACTCAATCATCAATGGGTAAAAGGCGTTAGTAGTGCTGGTAAGATCGATGATATAAAATTGATCGGCATTTATCCATTGGGAAGATATTTGGTGATCAGGAGTAATTGTTCGGGAAATCTTTCTGTGAAGGTGGAGTCGATTGATTTTAGTTTATAACACCCCCGGCCCCTAAAGGGGAGCAAAGAACAACGTCGAACCACAAAGCGAATACATTTTATTATTGAACATTCTTTCTTACTCCCCTTTAGGGGCCGGGGGTAATGCACTCGCCTTAAACGAAAAATGCCTTTGTGCGAGGTAACTGAATATAATAACAATCCCAATTGTCATTATCTGCGCAACGACAGGATAGATATGAAATCTTTCTACAAATATTTTTAATAGCAAATAGTTCAACGCCAGGTTGAACATACAGATCATAAAATAACGGAACAGCTGTATATGGCCTTTTATTTTTGAATCGCTGAAGACAACATACTTCGACATAAAGAATCCGATCGGGAACGTGAGACAGAAAGAAATGAAAAGGGCCGCTACGTGTGCTTTAAAGGCATAGAACCCGAAATGAAGTTGTTTTTCATGAAGAATATACTTGAAACTGATGAAATAGGCCAGGAACCCCAATAAGACATTACCGCCCCCCGATGCCGCATACCGGAAGGTCTGTAGGTTCATCAGCCTTTTGAATGGCGGATAAAAAAAATCAATGATCGGGAGAATCAGATCCCTTGCATTATGGATGTGCCTTCGCATAATTGGGCGCAAAGTTATAGATTTGCGGCTAAAGAATTGAAAGAATGAGTATTGTAGACCAGGTAAGGCCATTGATGACTAAGGCATTGAAAGATTTGTATGGACAGGAGTTCAAAGAAACTGACCTGACAGTCAGTATTACCAAGCCAGAATTTGAGGGCGATTATACACTTGTGCTATTTTCTTTTGTAAAGCAATTAAAGAAGTCGCCGGAGCAGTTGGGTAAAGAAATCGGGGATTTGTTATTAAAAAACAACCCTACCCTGTTCACCGCGTACAACGTGATCAAAGGATTTTTAAATCTGACCATCGCTGATAGTTACTGGACAGGGTTTCTTCAATCAAATCATACCAGCAAGGAATTAGGAAAACTATCGGCGAAAAATCAAACGGTGATCGTCGAGTATTCTTCTCCCAATACCAACAAACCATTGCACCTTGGTCACCTTAGAAATAATTTCTTAGGATGGAGTGTCGCGCAGATGCTGAAGTCGGCTGGATATAAAGTGATAAAGACGGCGATCATGAATGATCGTGGTATTCATATTTGCAAATCAATGCTCGCCTGGCAATTATATGCAAATGGCGCTACACCGGAATCAACAGGAACAAAAGGCGACCATTTTGTCGGTGATTACTATGTGATGTTTGGCACCGAAGTAAAAAAGGAAATCGAAAAGCTGATGGTTGATGGCATGAGTAAAGAAGAAGCTGAAAAGAATGCACCGCTTAATCAAGCCGCTACAAAGATGCTGCTTGCCTGGGAAAATGGTGATCCTGAAGTAAGGGCGCTTTGGCAAAAAATGAACGGCTGGGTCTATGAAGGTTTCAATGAAACCTATAAAAAAATCGGTAGTGATTTTGATAAAAATTATTTTGAAAGCGATACCTATCTCCTCGGTAAGGAATTCGTAGAGGAAGGATTGAAGAAAGGCATTTTCTTTAAAAAAGAAGATGGCGGTGTTTGGATAGATCTGACGGCTGATGGCCTTGATGAAAAACTGGTATTAAGAAAAGACGGCACGTCTGTTTACATTACACAGGATCTTGGACTGGCAGATAAAAAATATGAAGACTTTCATTATGATCAGAGCATTTATGTGATCGCAGATGAACAGAACTATCACATGAAAGTGCTGAAACTGATCCTGCAAAAGTTTGGTAAGCCTTATGCGAGTGGTATTCATCACTTAAGTTATGGATTGGTGGAACTTCCTTCCGGTCGTATGAAAACAAGAGAAGGAACCGTAGTAGATGCCGATGAAATTATTGAAGAATTGAAAAAGGTGGCCAGGGAAAAAACGGAAGAGTTGGGAAAGGTAAAAGATTTTAAT
>JBDTPD010000355.1:0-5100 GCA_039932855.1 Chitinophagaceae bacterium
GGCAACGAGGAACAGACTGGTTTGGGCGAAACAACGGCGTAAGAATTTTGGAATTTGAATGACGGTAAGGCGGTAAGAAACGAAGATTTAATAGATTTCAAAGGTTTAGGAGGTTTCAGAAATTAATCCTATGACGAATGTATTCACGCACCACTCACTTATTTGCATTTCTTATCGCCTTGCCGTCTTCCCGGCAAATAAGTGTAATTAACCTGTACATTTGACTAACAGCGTATGATGAAAATCTTCAACGGGATATCGTAGAGGATTTTTTACCAGTGACTAATAGGAATCTCTTTGCAAGAGCGCCCTTTAGCACTGATAAAAGTAAAAGGTTAAGTACTTTTGATAGACATTTAAATTGGAGACTTGGAAAATAATTTTACTAAAAAAAATTGGCGATATAGCGCAAAATCAGTAACAAAATATAATCCATTATTCAGAAATAATGAGGGGCACTATACAAAGGACGAATGGATAGGTTATTTCCAGTTAGGAGAGAATGTTAACGGAGAAACCCTCACCTTTCAGGAATATCTAAAGGTAGAAAGAAAGTATATCCTAGCTGCAAAGCTGTTTTTTAAGTTACATGGGTGCGAGAATTTTATAGTGAAGAATTTGGAAAGGAAAGGAACTGCTTCATATCAACAAAATGACAGGAGTGAATTAGTTAGACTGTATGATTTTATAAATGATGGAACTACAATATCAGTTGATGATATCGATAATGTGATAAAATTAATTTTGCGTGAATTAATCTGGTGTGAGCTATTTTGTTTGCACAATGAATTAATAGCAGTACGTTTTGGTTATGATATGTATATGTATTTTAATTCTGACAAAGAATGGGATGGAATAACTGCAGAGATCAATCGAATAGGGTTATTTATCGATTAATGTAATGTATCTGACTATTTGTATAAGAATTTCCCCACTAACACCCTATGATTTCTAACATTCACCTCCTAAACGTCTCTTCCCCCAATCCCTTTTCCCCAATATAAACCCACGCTATATTTTTACAATAAGCATTCAATACATCTCTTACATCATCAGGCTTTACATGATTGATCCGATCTTCTAAATTCTCCGCCAGTTGCCAATTGCCCATGATCTCGGCTTTACCAAGATTATCGGCGATTTCAGCCATGCGTTCCTGGTGCTTGCTATAAGATTGCAATAAACCTTTTCTGATACTTTCAATTAATTTATTCGGATAGGTAGTACCCTTGATCATGTCAAGGATATTGCGGATAGCCGCTACCGTTTCCCTCGGCTGCGAAGTGCTCGCATACATTTTTACATAGGAGATCTTTCCTTCCGACATAGAAGCATACGGTGCATAAGAAAGATTTCTATCCAGTCTTATTACTTCAAACATCGCACTGTTCAGGATCGTTACCGCCATACGAAAGGCAGGATAATCGGGACTGTTTAAATCTGGTGCCGGAACAATACCGCTGATGTAATTCGTTGCAATACGATACGGTTCTATCTTCGTCGTCTCGCGCAGGAAGACTGGTGCATCTACTCTAACAGGGTTGTAGGGTGCCACAGGAATTGTAGCAAACGCTTCTTTGATCTTTTTCTCCAGATCCGCTCTTGTCATTTTGCCGGCTACTACCAGGAACATCCTGTTTTTATTCAATAAAGTTGTGAGATAATAATTCTTTACTGCATCGCGCGTCAGGGCAGATAAACTGGCAACGGTACCATTTGGATTGATTGAATAGTTAGTAGTGGCAAATGCAAATTCATGTGACAGTTGATCCAGCCGGTCATCGGGACTGGATAATGATTGTTTTAATTCATTGATCTTTTGTTCTTTTAGTAAACCGAACTTTTGCAAATCAAATGCCGGTGACGCAATAGCGGAAGAAAATAATTGCCATGCTTTATCTGCATACGTTGAGATGCAAGCCATTTTTATTACACTGTAATCATCACTTGCTTCACCATTCAGGTGCAATCCATATTCATCTACCTGGTCATTAAAATTACTGGCGGCAAATTTACTATTACCACATTCCAGTGCAGCAGACATGGCCAATGACTCGATACCTGCAATAGAGTTGATATAATTGGTAGAACCACCTTTGAAGTACATACTCATCACCACTGTTTCCTTCTGTGTTTGATGAAGTATCACTTTCAATCCGTCTACGGTAAACTCGGTAGTAGTACTTTGTGCAATTCCTGTAATGCTGATAAATACCAATACAAGAATGCCGAGCGTTTTGCTATATGAAGAAAGAATAAATTTCATGATTGATTATTTAGAGAAATAATAATTAGGATCAGTTGGCAAACCGCTGCCTTGTGGTATAATAAGTCCAACACAGAAAGGTTTTCCTTTAATGTATGTCCTTACATAATCTTTAATATCCTGGCGCGTCACTTTATTCAGATTATCACGGTAAAATGTATAATACTCTATCGATGCAGAGGCCCACCAGAATGAAAGCAGGTGTACATATTGTTCTACTTCTTCACGTTCCTCTACCTGTCCGATGTACAATACTTTCTTTGCACGATCCAGTTGTGTGTCGGTAATGTAACTGTCCTCGTCCCAATGTTGTACTTCTTCCTGCATCACTTTATAGCACTCTTTGATCTTTGCAGGATTAGGGGACACGGAAAAAGTAATAGGCCCCACATATTTTTGCGAGTAATAATTGATCTGCACATCATTCGCCAGGCCGGTTTCCTGTAGCATTTCTGTTAGTCTCGATCTGCGTTGATTAAGGATATAAGAAAAAACATCGGCCGTATAAGTTCCTTTCAGATCATTTCGCATATCAGGACCCTGCCAGCGTATGATCAGCAATGGCGCTTGTGCAATCGGAGATTCAATAACAGCCAGTTGATTTTGTTTCAATGGTTTTATTTCCGGCATCGGATACTTTACTGCCGGATCAAAAGAGGAGGGAGCCCATGAACCAAAGATCTTTTGCGCTTTTGGAAGTACTTCGGTGTGATCAACATCACCAGCAATCACCAGCAGGCAATTATTGGGATAATAAAATTTATCCTTGATCGCTTGCATCTTTTCAGGCGTAGCCGATAGGATCACTTCGTGACTACCAACAATATTTTTCCGGCTATAATTATCACCCCATAGCATGTGGTTCAAGGTGTCGATGAGGACATAGTATGGACTCGATTCCTGGCGCTGGAACTCTGCATCCACGACAGGATTTTCTTTCAGCATATCTTCTTTGTTGAAAGAAGGATACCGGATAGCCGAGTTCATAAACTCAAGACCTTTCGCTGTATTTTGTTTTGGTAATGTAAAATAGTAGGTGACATTTTCTTCGCGCGTTTGACCGTTAAAATTGATATCGAGTTTATCAACGGCTTTCAGAAAATCATCCTGTGTTTTGTAATCTTTATTTGCTTTGAAGAACATGTGCTCATACAAATGACTCAGGCCATTGTATTCATTGTCTTCGGTGAAGGAACCATTCTTACAACCAATTTCAATGGTAGTAAAAGGAATGGTATGATCTTCCAGTACCAGTACTTCCAGACCGTTGTCGAGTTTCTGGTAAAATACATGTTCGGGGAGCTTGGGTTGTGCAAAGGCATTACTGAACAGAAAGCAGGCGAAAGCGAGCAGGGGCAGCTTATTGGACATAGGTTTGTTTAAGAATTTTCTTCCATTAAAGTAAATGAATTAAGTCTGAGTTTACAAGTTTTTAATTATGATCACTTTGCGCCTTCATTTACTGCCGGCCAATAGGTAAAATCGTATAGAATGTCCAGTTATCTGAAGCCGCTTCCATTTTTAAGAAAACGTTAAGCATAATCCAATCCAATGGGCGATAAGGACAAAAAACCTGACCTATATTCAGTACTTTACTGATTCTTCAATTAGCTGTGATGAAAAGAATATATTTTTTATGTTTTTTACTGATACTACTGTTTGAGTTTGGATATTCTCAACAAGTCTCTCCATATGATACAAGTAAAGTTTCTAAAAACACAGAACTGAATTTTGCGTTTACCTATAAGCGCGGTATTGAAGCCAAAAAAGGATTGGTTTATTATGTAGAGAACGATTTAAGAACGATCACAGCTTATGTAAATGGAAAGGTCAATTGGAAGATAGATATCATTAAAGTTTGTGGCCCGCCTGGAGTTGGTAAGCCGGAAATCAGGTATATTAATCTTAAAGGGAACATGATAATTGTGGTTTTCGGAAAACACGATCACGCGAATGTAAACACAGCCAATGGTGAAGTAGAAGGACAGTGCGCGGACTGATGTTGTTTGAGTATCTTTCCTTCCAAATACAACCAACGCACCATCCCATGATCTTCATAATTTATGCGTAGGAAATCTAACTACAGTTGTAATGCGACTGCCGACTGGTAGACTGTTAACGGCTCTCTGTGTAATAAAACAAATGAAGTTAACTACCTAATGACCGGTTTCAGGCGCGTTTGTCGCCTGAATGTCGTCCAAATGGCGGGTTAATTTATTGGAATATCTTTGTTCCCAAGATAATTTTGACATGAAATCAATTCAGAAAAAAATGGTCGCAGCGTATGTGAAAGAAGCCAGGTTGGCAAAAGGCTATACGCAAAAGGAAGTATCCGAAATGTCAAATATCAGTGTCAGGTCCATTCAACGGATCGAGAGTGGCGATATCGTGCCCCGGAGTTATACGCTGAAAGCATTGTCTGAAATACTGGGCACTTCCTTCGAAACAATACAGCAGGCAGAACCGCTACAAAAGAAGGTTGTGAAAACGAATTATACACAAAAGATCGTCCTGTCAATAGGTATTCCGCTATTTATTGTGCTGGCTTGCTGGGCATTTATCGCGCAATCGCCCGGCTTTCCAGAAACATTGTTTGAATTGCTGACAATAGCTGCGATTGTACTGATCATTATCGTGGCGACCTTGATCTTCATTTGGCGAACAAAAGCTTAAGGCCATTATTTATTCTTTACTTATATACTTCACATAATGATACGTCCTGTCGCCCTGAGTATTTTATTCTGGTTACTCTTTCTTGCGTTACTTTTTATCGTTGGCGCTTATGTGTCGCCGATGATTCCTGCTCCTTTTTCGAAATTGGTATACGGAGCAGG
>JBDTPD010000356.1:0-5090 GCA_039932855.1 Chitinophagaceae bacterium
GTAGTTCGTTTCAAATCTGTAATGACTGTTCCCAACTCCCCTTTAGGGGCCGGGGGTAAAAAAAAATCCCGGCCTCTTGGCCGGGATTCTTATGTTGAGTTCAGTTATTCTATTAATGGACTTTCAACAAAAGCATTCCCGGCTTCATTCTAAAATAAAAGAAGTAAAAATAAAAGCGGGTAAATGTTTGTGCGATTGTCATACGATGTCAAATATACGCTTCATGTACTATCCGAAGCAATTTTTCAGGAATTATTTTCCGCGACCAGCCCCGGTTTCTGCATCATTCATCCTGATCTTTCTTCCGCGATAGTTCTTTCCATCAATAGCGCGAATCATTTTCTTCGCAGCAACAGGTTCGATTTCAATCCAGCTGTTCATCTCTTTCATATCGATACGACCTAATACTTCTTTCTTTAATTCACTCATATCTAAAATGAATTGAAGAAAACTGGCTTTGTAAAAACCATCTTTGGTTCCGAGATTTACAAACAAGCGTTGGTAATTACCTGACTTCTCAAATGTTCTTCCTCTCGGTTCACGTTGCATTGACCTGTCACTGATCCTTTCACCTCTTCCTCTTTCATCACGAAGATTAAGATCAGCAGCATTTTCATAATACTTCAGGAAGCGATCAAATTCAAGTGCAGCTACACGTTGCAGAATTTCTTCTTTTTCAACGTTGGCAAATTTTTCTCTCAATACAGGCAGGTATGTTTCATACTCACCATTACTGATATCTGCTTCCAGCATTTTATCAATGAAATGAAAGAATTGTTTGCGGCAAACATCTTTTCCCGAAGGGATATCCATTTTATGAAAACGTGTACTCACCAGTTTTTCGATCTGGCGAAGACGATAGATCTCTTTTGGAGTAACGATAGAAACAGAGATACCGCTTTTACCTGCACGACCTGTACGGCCGCTGCGGTGCGTATATACTTCTACATCATCTGGTAATTCGTAATTAATAACGTGCGTGATTCCCTGCACATCGATACCGCGTGCAGCTACATCTGTAGCAATAAGTATTTGAATACTTTTTTCGCGGAAGCGGCCCATTACCTTATCACGTTGTTGCTGTGTAAGGTCACCATGCAATGCTTCGATATCATATCCTTCACGGATCAGTTGCTCGGTGATACCTTGCGCATCTGCTTTGGTACGGGTAAAAATGATACCATATAAACCGGGATTGAAATCAATGATACGTTTCAATGTTTCATACCGGTTGGCATGTTGTGTACTGTAATACTGGTGATCGATATTCGCGGACCCTTCATTCTTTTTACCTATCGTGATCTCGAAAGGTTTGTCCATGTATTTCTTGCTTACGTTCCTGATTTCAGCTGGCATGGTAGCGCTGAATAACCAGATGCTTTGACGGTTGGGAGTATTTTTAAGAATGAATTCAATATCATCTTTAAATCCCATGTTGAGCATTTCATCAGCCTCATCCAGTATCACATAATGGATCTTCTCGAGGTTGATGGCTTTGCGTTCGATCAGGTCGATCAAACGTCCCGGCGTTGCTACTACTACATGTGTTCCTCTTTTCAGGTCACGGATCTGCATGCCGATAGGCGTACCACCATAAACGGCTGTCACGAGGATATGATCTTTTTTATTTTTATATGTATCCAGGTCGTTGGCGATCTGTAAACATAATTCCCGTGTAGGACAGATGATCAATGCTTGTGGAAACTTGTCGTCCTTGCGGATCAATTGTAAAAGTGGCAATCCGAAGGCTGCAGTTTTACCGGTGCCGGTTTGTGCGAGCCCGATAAAATCTTTGGTGCCTTGTAATAAAACGGGGATGGCTTTTTCCTGGATAGGTGTAGGCTCTGTAAATCCAAGTACCTGTATCGAATTTAATAAGCCTGGTTCTATCCCTAATGATTCAAATGTGGTCACTGATAACTATAATTTATGTGAATAAGGCGGCAAAGGTAGTTTATTTGGCTGGTAAGGCGTGAGACGCCGGAAAACTGGACCGAAACTCCCTGAAAAGCCAAAGCCACCTGCTTTCGCAGATGGCTCTGACAATTGCTTGCCGAAAAAAAACTTATTTAGATTTCATTTTCGAAGCTGCGCTATCCTTCATCATCTTACCAGAATCTGCCATTGTTGTGCTGTCAGGCATTGCTGGAGGAGGAGTAGCTTTCATAACGCTATCTCTGTATAAAGAATCTTTCAAAAGTGAATCAGCAGTTGTAGTGTCCGTTGCTGCTTCGTTGTTACACGCTACAAAGCCAAGGCTAGATACAGCCAATACGATGAAAAGCTTTTTCATGATGTTGTGAGTTTTTTGTTTGATTTGTGAAATATTTCAGTGTTTATACCCGGATGGGAAAAAGGTAACCCGGGATTTTAAACTTTTTTTTACAGGCTGGAATTGGGTTACTATTTTTAAAAATCAGTATTAAATACGGAATTGGTGAAACCTGAGAACAACGAACAACTCTTATTGCAAGGATTAGCCCGTAACGATAAAAAGGCAGTTGAAACCATCTATAAAGACCATTATAGTGTGATTCAGTCCCTGATTATCAATAACAACGGATCAGCAGACGATGCCAGGGATATATTCCAGGAAGCCATGATAGTTCTTTATGAAAAGGCCAGATCGGGCAGTTTTGAGCTGCATTGCCAGCTCCGGACCTATATTTATTCGGTAGCCCGCCGTCTTTGGCTAAAAAGATTACAACAGTCCCGCCGTTTCAGTGGCGAGATCGTCAATACAGAGGAAGTGGTACATGTGGAGGAAGATGTAGAGGAACATGTGAAGAGAGATCTGGAGTTTGGTATGATGGAAAAGGCTATTATAGGATTGGGTGAGCCCTGCAAAAGCCTTTTGGAAGCTTTTTATATCCAGAAAAAGAATATGCAGGAGATCGCTTCGAATTTTGGATATACCAACGCTGAAAATGCCAAGACCCAGAAGTACAAGTGCCTGATGCGATTAAAGAAAATATTTTTTACTCATTATAAAAACGGGACGAAGTGATGAATGAGAGCAACGATATTATGATCCTTGACGCGGTAGAAAGGTATATCCGTGGAGAGATGAACCCTGACGAGCGCCTGCATTTTGAAAATCTTCGCAAGACAAATGGCGAGATCGATCAACTTGTGGTAGAGCATACCCTTTTTCTTCAACAAATGAATCGTTTTGGAGAATGGCAGAAATTCCGTTCTACACTCAACGAGGTACATACCGACCTGACAGAACAAGGCAAGATTGATTCTGACAGGCTGAAAGGAAAGGCTCGTGTTGTATATCTCTGGAATAAATACAAAAGAGTTACAGCCATCGCTGCTTCTATTGCCGGGATCACTGCTTTATCAATCAGCGGATTGGTTTGGTCAGTTTCGCCTAAGCCTGATAATAGCAAATTACAGGATCTGAGCCGCCAGTTACAAATTGTAAAACAAGATCAGCGCAATCAAAAAACGGTAATAAATCAATTACAGGATCAAACCAAGATGCCTCTTGATCCTTCTATACTTTATAAATCGGGTGGATCAGGATTTTTAATAGACGGTAAAGGACTACTCGTTACCAATGCACACGTAGTAAGGGATGCAACGAATATCGCCGTACAGGACAGAGCAGGAGTTGTATATAATGCAGTAGTAGCGTTTGCAGATTTCGACAAAGACATTGCTATTCTTAGAATCCAGGATAATAATTTTAAACCAATGGGACCTTTGCCTTATGCTATCAGTAAGGCAACTACTGATCTTGCCGAGCCGGTATTTACATTAGGTTATCCGCGTGATGAGATCGTCTATGGAGAAGGATACCTTAGTGCCAAGACAGGTTTTGACGGTGATACACTAAGTTGCCAGATAGCTATTGCGGCCAACCCTGGTAATAGCGGTGGCCCTATCCTGAATCATAGCGGTGAAGTAGTTGGTATATTAAGTACAAGAGAAACAGCTGCTGAAGGTGTAGTCTTTGCCTTACAGGCCAAACATATTTATAAAGCACTGGACGAATTGAAATCAAAGAATGATACTTTATTCCAACGTGTGAAATTAAACTCCAAATCATCTATCGCCGGTTTAGATCGTACACAACAAGTGAAGAAAGTAGAAGATTATGTTTTCATGGTAAAAGTGAATTAATCCGTTTCTTTTTATATAGAAAAAGCCATTCACCGAAAGGAGAATGGCTTTTTTATTTTGATAAAATGTAAAATGCAGAATCTAAAATCTAAAATGCAAAAGTAAGCGATAGCTTTAAGACTGACCAACTTTTACATTTTACATTTTAGATTCTGCATTTTACATTTCTTTTTTATCATCTTAACTCCAGAGTCGTGTTGGGTACTCCTTTGCATTAATCAGATCATTCAAACTCTTTTCTACAAACGGAGCATCTTCTTTATAGGTAACACCGAACCAGGAAGAACTGGTAGGCACTACCTCTACCCTGCCGCCTTCTTTAATAAACTGATCGGCAACAATAGGGATGAAAAATTCTGACTTG
Organism: Chitinophagaceae bacterium; assembly: GCA_039932855.1. Classification (GTDB taxonomy): domain Bacteria; phylum Bacteroidota; class Bacteroidia; order Chitinophagales; family Chitinophagaceae; genus JAJKIP01. Next base: position 4,496 of record JBDTPD010000356.1, read on the forward strand.
AGTTCCTGTCCATGATTTTGTAAAAAATCACGGAATACTTTCTGTGTATATCTAAAAAAAGAAGGATGGAAGCACCAGAAGTTCATCGATACTCTTGTATCCATCGGAAGTTCTTTCGGCTCGAGTCCGTCATCACAAATGATCTTTCCATCTTTTTTGGCAATATTGATACGTTCAGTAATAGAAACGAGGTTACCGAGGTTATCAAGTGTACAAACACCCCTGTTTACCGTACCATAATCAGATAATGTTCTTAACAGATCATATCCTACGATCGCATAATTATTTTCAGTGCAATCATTCTTTAAAAAATCATAAGCATTTTCAAACGCATTCTTGCCATAAAAGTCATCGGCATTGATCACAGCAAAAGGTTCTTTGACGGCGTCCATCGCGCAAAGGACCGCGTGAGCAGTACCCCATGGTTTTTTACGATCAGCCGGTATCTCCATACCTTCTGTAAAGGCATCCAGATCCTGGAATACATACTCGATCGCTATTTTACCTTTCAGCTTTGGCTCGAAGATATTTTTAAAATCATCGGCAAATTCGCGGCGGATAATAAACGCCACTTTTGTAAAGCCTGAGCGAATAG
>JBDTPD010000357.1:0-5088 GCA_039932855.1 Chitinophagaceae bacterium
CTTGTTTCTTTTCATGATCGAGTACACATATTGCACGTGGTTGATCATATCCATTCCTGAATCAACACCCTGCATTAAATTCATTCCTTCGGGAATATGTCCCGTGACAGTCAGATCCAGTCTGTGCGCCTCCTCACATATCGCTTTTACAATTGCTGGTTTGACCGAACTATAAATTTTTATTTGTACATATCCATTTTCTTTATAGCGATCTACTGCTGCAATAGCTTCTTCTTTTGTATCGGCCTGTACAATGCCTAAGGCAAAAGAACCTTTACCATCGATAATACCTGCTTTCAAAATATGTGGTCCTACACCTTTGCCTTCATCGATGGCATTTTTTATTGCATTGATATAATTGAACTCATTACCACAATCTCTTACTGTTGTTACGCCCGCTGCCAGATATGCCGGGCCCCATTCAGCTTGTTGAAAATGCGCATGCATATCCCATAAGCCAGGTAAAATAGTTTTTCCTTTGGCGTCAATGATAAATGCATTCGCGGGAACAGAAATATTTGTACCTGCCTGTTTGATCATTCCTTTTTCAATGATCACTGTTGCATTTGGGATCGTTGTGCCATTTACTACATCTACCATGGTGCCGCCGGTAATTGCAATCACTGCATGTTGCTGAAAAGATGGTTTAGCAGTGCTGGTAAATAATCGCATGCCATAGACAGCTGCCTTTGCAATCAGTTCAGGCAATAGTGACTCATAAGCTTCCAGCATCATTTCCTGTTTATCGCCTTCGGCATCATTGGTGATCAGGCAGTACAGTTGTCCTTTGCTATCTGTCCAGAGCAATTCATTTCCCCAGATCAATCCTTTGATCACATATCGTTCGAGAATCAATCGCTTGCTATTGAAGGTTAATGTATCCTGTCCATCTTTTTTAATTTCTGCCACACCGGAAGGAAGCATGTTGATCTTTTGAGGCTTGTTATGTTTTTTCCAGTATTGAATCAACAGCATTTGTGCTACAGCAGGAGAGTAACCGGCGATCGGAAAATTAATTCCGGTAAGTGTTTTTGTGAAAGACTTATCATCTACTTTGATAACAGCTGTTTTTCCATTTATCACTACTGAATCATTAACGGCAGAAAATCTTGACGTACCGCCATTGACAACAAATGATAAAGGATCGAGTGCAGGTGTCAGGCGAAAGTTGGCACGTAACCCTACCGGTGAGCCACGATCGACATACTTGAATTTTACGTCGTAGGTAATAACATTCCCGGTTTGGGTAGCGATATATTTTTCCTTACCAATATTTTGTTCAAACTTATGCAACAGGAAAATTCCGCTGTCTTTAACGACTTGTTGTGCAAAGGAAGTTTGTAAAAAGCAGCAAAGGATAAGTATCCCAGAAATATTTCTCATGTCAGTAATTGTGTAGATAAATAATTGTCTAAAGTACAGAGTATTTATCAGTCGTCGGAAGGTTTATCCTAACGGTAAGTATGAGTATATATCCGGAGAGACCCCCGGCCCCTAAAAAGGGGAGCTATGAGGCAGCATTATAAAAAAGCATACAACAATAAGTCCCTTTACTCCCCCTTTAGGGGCGGGTGTCTCTGTGTCCTCTATTCAGATTGGTTCAATATTTGAAAAGTAATAATCATGAAGAATATCATCATTTTTCTTTGTCTTTTCAGCGCCGTAAATGGGAATACGCAAACGACTGCACCTGCCTATCCATACCCCGTCAATTATTTTTCCCTGTATGCAGAAAATCAATCCATGAAGATGGCTTATATGGATGTCAAACCTATTCACCCCAATGGTCAAACAGTTTTATTATTACATGGAAAAAATTTCAACGGCTACTACTGGAAAGATGTGATTTCTTTTTTATCGGCCAATGGCTGCCGTGTTATTGTTCCTGATCAAATTGGATGGGGGCAATCAGATAAACCGGATATTCATTACAGCTTTCATTTGCTCGCTTCACAAACAAAAAAATTATTGGATTCATTAGGTATCAATAAAGTTTGCGTGATTGGTCATTCAATGGGCGGTATGCTGGCGGCAAGATTTGCAATTATGTATCCGGAAACAATTGATAAATTTATTTTGGAGAATCCGATAGGACTGGAAGATTATAAAACATTTGTTCCTTATCATTCTCCCGATAAAGAATTTGAAACGGAGATGAAAGCCAACTATGAGTCATTAAAAAAGTATCAACAAGGATATTACCCGGTGTGGAAACCCGACTATGAGCAATATGTGGCTGCACAATATGCTTCTTTGCAGGTGCCGGATTTTAAACAAGCCACCTGGGCAAGTTCACTCACTTATGAAATGATCTATGAACAACCGGTACTCTATGAATTTAATAAAATAACACAGCCAGCTTTGCTGATCATCGGGCAGGCAGACAGAACAATCGTGGGCAAAGGATTGTTATCAAAAGAAGAAGCGGCGAAACACGGGAATTACCCTGCGTTGGGTAAATGGCTTCATCAGCAAATTAAAAATTCTCAATTGGTGGAACTGGATGGAGTAGGGCATATTCCACATATACAAGCGCCGGAAGATTTTAAAAAACAGGTATTGAATTTTTTAAAACAATAAGTGATAAATTTGACGAGGGTCGAATACGTTTAATGGTTTAAGGGTTTAAAGGTGTATTGGTAAATTGTGACGGTAGAAATTAGATACAGAGTGATTCCTTTTAGCCCTTCAACTTTTCAACTCTTCAACCAGCCTGAAAATCCAACTAATAACAAAAAACCAACGCTATGTCTAAATTAACAGTTAACGTACCCCACAATCTATCTCAGCAGGAAGCACTGACACGCATAAAGAAATTACTGACCGGTTTGAAGGAACAGCATAAAGGAATGGTAACGGATGTAAAAGAAAACTGGAACGGTAATAATGGCAATTTTGAATTCAGTGCAAAGGGATTTGATGTAGCAGGACTTATCGATGTAAAGCAATCTTCTGTAGATATCGATGCAGATCTGCCATTTGCTCTTTCTTTATTTAAGGGAAGTATCAGTAAGGTGATCAGTGATAAAGCGGCACAACTTCTTTCCTGATGTAATCAGGCAATCGCTGCTTTGTTCAGCACCGCGCTTACCTTCTCTAATAAGAAGCGGGTGACAAAAGGCTTTTCTATAAAATCATCAGCTCCGGCTTCCATAGCCATCTTTCCAATACCGGGGGTGGCAGATGCCATGATCACGGGAATATCTTTTGTTCGTGGATTGTTTTTCAAATAGCGACAAATATCAAGGCCATCCATTCCGGACAATTGTTTATCTAATAAAAACACATCGGGGAGTTTATAATCGTTCCTCAGGATTTGTGCGCCGCTGGAGAAAATAGTGGTAAGATAACCTGCTTTCTCAAAAATAATCTTGAAAATCTCTTGTACTCCTGGGTCATCATCGGTTATAACTATTCGTGGCTGCATAGTAGTAGAGATCAAAACGGGTGCCATGTACTTGAGGCAGTGTTCCAGCTAAGATAGTTTTACTTTTTTAAGGGAAGAGAGAAACAGAAATTTGAGCCTTTATTTCTCTCGGTTTTCAACCAGATTTTGCCATTTTGCCGTTTAATGATCTCAGCGGCAATGTAAAGACCGAGTCCAAGTCCCGGGAATGTTTTGATATCTGGTTCATTGACCCGAAAGAAACGACCAAAGACTTTATCCTTCAGCTCAGGCGTAATACCGATACCGAAATCCTGCACAGAAACGGTAATATTTTCCTCCTTATCATAGGCCGAGCTGATAATGACTTGATTCGCGTTCGGTGAGTATTTTATTGCATTGGAGATCAGGTTGACCAATACCTGGCCCGTTTTATCACGGTCGCCCCATACGAGCGAACCTTTTTTTAGCTTCGTCACCAGTTTATGCTTAACAGCAGTATGTTGTAATTCTTCTACCTTTTCTTTGATTAGTTCATTCATGTCATAATAAGCACTGAAAAAAGGCAGTAAACCTTCTGAGATCTTAGTTGTATCCAGCAGATCACTGATCAGGTGTGTTAACCTGTCAATCTGATTCTCCATTCTTTTCACCATTTCTGCAGAAGAAGGATCTTTTAATTCGATAAATTTTTCCTGAAGTATTTCTGCATAAGCTTTGATGCTGGTGACCGGTGTCCTTAATTCATGACTGGCAATCGCAATGAATTCATCCTTTTGATTTTCCAGTTTTTCTTTTTCAGTGATATCACGGAAGTTGGCGACAATACCGCGTATTCTTTCGTCAGCAAGCTGGTTTACACATACAGCTTCGATGACACGGTAAGAGCCATCTTTATGGCGCATCCTGAATTTTGCCCATATATTTTCGCGTGGTGCATTTCCTGCTTTGTGATACATGGCTTCTTTGATGCTTTGGTCATCAGGATGCACTAACTGATCCCTGAACATATTTTTACCCTTTGTTTCGCCAGGTGTATAACCAAGAATTTGTTTCACAGATTCACTTTGATAGAGAATAGTGCCATCAATGGAAAATACTGTAATGATGTCAGCAGAGTTTTGTACCAGTAAACGAAAATTTTCTTCGCTTTGTTTCAACTGCTGTTCTGATCGTCTGCGTTGTGTAACATCTTCGATGGCAAGCAGGATCTTATTTTTATTATCATGCTGCTGCAGCCACATAGCATAAAATAACAACGTTCTCTCACCAACAGCAGTAAACCGATGTGCGACCTCAAAAATTTTGGCACTCTCTTTTTGTGACGTTAGTATTTGTAATTGTTTTCTTAGTTCGGGAATGTTCCAGTTGCCGTCTTCCAGGTCAAAGATCAGGTGACCTCCTGCTTCGTCCTGGCTGATCTTGAATAATTGCTGAAAAGCTTTATTGACGGTGCCAACGCACATATTGGTATCGAGTACCATTAATGGTTCATGAATGGTTTGAATAATGGCCCGTGAATAATCAACTGCTTCGCTTAATTCGTTATTACGAAGCTGTAGCTCTTCATTGATAGTTATCAGTTCTTCGTTAGTAGATTGAAGTTCTTCCTTTGTTGTTTCCAGCTCTTCGTTAGTTGACTGGAGCTCTTCATTGCTTGATTGTATTTCTTCATTGGCCGAGCGCAATTCTTCATTTGTAGT
>JBDTPD010000358.1:0-5084 GCA_039932855.1 Chitinophagaceae bacterium
AGGAAGATGATAAATACCTGGTGAGTACATTCATGCAACAGATATATGGTCACCAGGCTGCTGTTTTTATCACAGTACTGATCCTTTGCGTGGCTATGTCTTCTTTATTTGCAGTCATGCTTGGTTATTCAAGGGTTCCTTATGCAGCTGCGGTAGATGGTAATTTCTTCAATGTGTTTGCAAAACTTCATCCAACAAAGGATTTTCCCTACATCTCGTTACTTTTCTTATGTGGACTTGGGTTTGTATTCAGCCTGTTTATGAAACTGACTGATGTCATCACGTCTATTCTTGCCATGCGTATCGTGATACAATTTATTTCGCAGGGTGTAGGTGTAGTATTATTAAGAAAAAGAAATGGTAGCAAAGATCTGCCATTTAAAATGTGGTTATATCCTTTGCCGGTCATTATTTCTATCCTGATCTGGATCTTTCTTTTTTACCGTACCGGATGGTTTGCTATCTGGGGTACGCTGATTGCAGCAGCAGGCCTGGTGGTCTATTTTGTCAAACAGTCTCTCGAAAAGAAATTATGAGTTATGAATTAAGAATTATGAATTACTTCGACTATTAGTATCCAATTCATAATTCTTAATTCATAACTCATAATTGCTCTACTTCCAACTCACTTCCACTTTCCCACCAATCCCCATATTACCAGGCATTCCACCTGCATTGCCATTAGCCGTATTGGTTACTTTTCCGGATAATCCTTTTACATAATTACTACCACCACCACCACCACCTGATGCATAAGGATCGCCGCTTAAGAATGTGCTGCTATAAGTAGCTGCCGCACCACCGCCAAACCAACCTGCACCGCCCCAACCTTCACCGACAGCTTTTGCATTATTTGTACCACCCGTTAATGAAGCTCCATTATTACCTCTGGCTGCCCCGGTGCCACCACTTCCGCCGTTTCCGCCAACCGTTGTGCTGGCACCTGCTCCACTATTACCTGTCTGGAAAGTGCCATTACCAACAGTTCCACCGCTACCTTGCGGACCACCATTACCACCTTGTCCTCCATGTGATGATCCGTTTCCACCACCAGCAGCAATAGCCAGGTAGCCTGTTTTTCTTTGTATTGCCGTGATCCCCGCTGATTTTCCCGGTGCCCCGCCAGTTCCAACAGTAATGATCAGTTCTTCCCCTTCTTTTACCTCAATATCACCACTGACCTGTCCACCTTTGCCACCTTTATTCAATGATCCGGATGAACCGCCACCGCTCCAGCCACCAGCGCCGGATAGCGTAACGGTCAATGTTTTCGCACCTTTTGGTACTGTAAACTTGTACGTACCAGGCACCGTAAATGATTTTGAATTGTTTTGGGCAAATGAAATTTGCATGAGCAATAAACTGCCAAGCAAGCCAATAATATATTTTTTCATACCTGTTATTTTAGAACAAAATAGAAATGATATAAGGAATTACTACTACATAATGATGTAGCCCCTATGAATATTGAACACGGAACAAGGAATATCGAATCACGAACTACCCCAACCCCTAAAGGGGAGCAAAGAAAAATGCCGAACGATAAATGAATTCACTTCGTGATTCGATATTCCTTGTTCCTTGTTCAATATTCAATTCATCATTCATACTTCTACATTCATTATTTTGTATCAACAAAAAGGGATATCCACATACTTGAATACTTCCTTCCTGCGTTAAATCATTTTTCTTTTACATTTGTCGTTAATCAAACCCGGTTGAATGAGTCACCCAAAGGGAAAACTGATCGCAATAGGTGGAGCTGAGGATAAAGGAACCGACCTTGAAGGCGGACGTATCCATCGAAGTAATCTCAACTTTTTTGAATTAGGCATTCTTCGCCGCGTGGTAGAAGAAGCAGGCGGGCCTTCTTCGCGCATTGAGATCATTACTACAGCTTCTATGATCCCTTACGAAGTAGGCGAAGCTTATCTGAATGCTTTTGGAAAAATAGGATGCACCAATATCGGCGTGATGCATATCCGCAATCGCCAGGATACAAATAATCCCGACTATCTTGAACGTATCCGTGAATGTAACGCCGTGATGTTTTCCGGAGGAAATCAATTACGCCTTAGTGTAACAGATGGCGGCACTGAATTTTTATCTATTATCAAAACAAGGTACGAAGCCGAAAGTTTCGTCGTAGCTGGCACCTCTGCCGGAGCAATGGCTATGAGCCAGACCATGATCTATGAAGGCAATGCTACACGTGCCCATTTGAAAGGTGAAGTAAAAATGACATCGGGTCTTGGGTTCATCAGTTCTGTTATCATCGATTCACATTTTGAAAAACGTGGACGCTTTGGTCGTCTTTCACAAGCGGTCGCTACCAATCCAAGTTGTATCGGTATCGGATTGGGAGAAGATACCGGCATGCTGATCACACAGGGCAATAAGATGGAAGCGATCGGCAGCGGATTGGTGATCATCATCGATGGACATGATGTTATTCATTCTAATATAGCCGATATCCCCGACGGCAATCCTATCAGCATCGAAGGGCTCAAGGTTCATTTCTGCGAAAAAGGAAATGGATATATGTTGAAAGAAAGGAAATTTTTACCAGAGGCAAGTCTTGGGGCGGTGATTAAAAAGCAGGTAGATGTAGAGTAGGGAGAAGCTATTAGCTGTTAGCGATTAGTCACGAACCTGAACATTGAGTATTGACTGTTGAATATTGATTATTGAATATTATTTCTCAAATATTCATTGAAAAATATTGACTGCTTATTGAAGAAAATCTCTTCCTCATTGAATCTTTCTCTCTTCTTCTTTCCCCTCCTTCCCAATAGCTAACTTTATACATGCGATGGCCATTCCATAACAGGGCACAGGCCAATTACTGGTTAAAGGTTTTTGGGATATATGCTTTGGTAGAAGCTTGTATCCAATTGCTATTTAATTACCTCCTCAATCATTTCAGGCATGAACCAATAAGCAACCCCGAGTTTCATGTCATCATGTGGGTCTTTCAATGTATCTGTATCTGGCCGATCTGGTGGGTGGCTTATGCGGTACATAAAAAGAAAACGATCACACAGGTGATCGTAAATATTTTATTCTTTGCAGTCTATAGTTATATCTGGCTCGGCCCATTGCAGGATGTCATCCGTTTTTTGCATCAGCAATGGCAGGGAGCCAGCAGACCTGTAGCTGAACAGATAACAACGCCGGTAGATAGCTTATTTACTTTTTATTATCAATTATTGAAACATGCATTCCGGCTTTCCTGGTTTTTTATCGCTAATTATTTTTATTCTTATAAAAAAGAAGAAGCACAGCGTCTTCATCTGGCAATGGCAAATAAAGAACTCGAATTAAAATTATTACGCTGGCACCTTAATCCTGATTTCTATTTCAAAACTATCAATCACCTGCAAAGCTTATCGGCGATTAGCCCGGTTGGTTGCACAAAATCAATTCTGCAATTAGCAAAAGTGATGGAATATGTGATCTATGAGACAAGAGAAAAGATGATCAATGTGTCGAAAGAAATTAATTTTCTCCAGAATTATATACAACTGATCGGTCAGCAACCGGATCAACAAACAAGAATTAGTTTTTCTTCACAAACAGCACCGGCAGCGTTAAAGATTGCCCCATTATTGCTGGCAGGATTCGTTGATAAAATTGCCAGCGAAGATCATCGCACTCACAAAGGTAACTATGATTTACAAATACAATTTTCGGATAACAATATGTTGTTCCTGGTAAAAGGTGATTTCAGTAAGCACGCTACCGGATTTTTTGGGCAGGAAGACGATGCATTGTATAAAAGATTCAGCGAACTATATAAAGACAAATTTTCTTACCAGCTATCTCCTCAGAAAGATCTTTTTGAACTGAATATGAAACTGGATGAATTATCCTGATCAAATAGTAAAACAATCAGCACCGGCTACTCCTGTCTTTAATAAAAGACAATTCTGGAAGCGTGCGTTTATTTCAGCGATCGTTATTGAGGCGGTTTACTGGGTAATTCATTATTTCACTCAATACAATGTATGCATCGGTTGTCTCCAGCCACCTGCTTATTATGTTATTCAATGGTTCCTTCATGCGATATTCATCGGCGTTGTTTGGTTGGTGCTGAATAGTTTTTATGGTAAATCGAAAATTGTAACTGTATTACTTAATATTGGTGTTTTCATCGCCCATCACGCTACCTGGATAGCGATGAGTTATTTTCTGGAAAGAACGGCACCCGGATGGATCTCGCGAAATCATAACAACCCGATTAGTATTTATATTACCATCTCCTGGTTTGATGCTGGCAAATATGTACTGGTAGCTGGTGTTTTTTATGCATTGAAATTTTATGCAGAATACCGGCATAGCGAGCAACAACGCATGGCGCTGACATTGATCAATAAGGATCTTCAGTCGGATTTATTAAAACAACAGCTAAGTCCTCATTTTTATTTTAATACGCTTAATAATTTATACGGCCTTGCCCGGAGTAATAGTCCTAAATTGTCTATAGCCCTCGGGCAACTTTCAAATATCATGGAGTATGTGATCGTAGAATGTAATGAACTAAAAGTGCCCTTGCAACGGGAGATCGATTTTTTGCAAAGCTATATTGCATTGGAAAAATTGCGTTATGAAGAAAACATTGTGATCGATATGGAAGTAGAAGGTACCGTTAATGGGCATACAATTCTTCCACTGATGCTTGTACAGTTTGTGGAAAATGCATTCAAGCATGGTATGAAAGAAAAATCAGAACAAAATTGGATGAAAGTGAAGATGAGGATTGATCACGATGAAATATTATTTTCAGTAGATAACAGCTATTACGAAACAAGACCTGCTGAAGGAATAGGGCTTTCCAGCGTCAGGGATTGTCTGAATCTGCAGTATGATGGCAAATATGATATGCAGATGAATACAGCGGCTAATCGGTTTTCTGTATTGCTAAAGTTGAATTTGTCTTAGTTTATCGTTTAATTTTTTACTATGAAACCTCTTACCTGTGCTATTATCGATGATGAACCTATTGCGCGTGATATCCTGGTCGCATTTGTTGGCCAGGATGATCGTTTGCAACTGGTAGGCAATTATAAAAATGCCAAAGAATC
>JBDTPD010000359.1:0-5075 GCA_039932855.1 Chitinophagaceae bacterium
AAAAACATTGCCTTCCAAACCAATTATGCTCACTTTTGACGATACCAGGATTGACCAATTTGATGTAGCACGTACGGTATTGCAGAAATATGGATACAAAGGTGTTTATTTCATTATGACCGTTTCATTGGGCCGTCCTGGCTACATGACTAAAGAACAGGTAAAGCAATTGTCTGACGAAGGAAACACTATCGGTTCACATACATGGGACCACCACAACGTAAAATTATATGCCGGCAATGATTGGGTGACACAAATAGAAAAGCCATCCAAACAGTTAGAAGCTATTACCGGAAAACGTATTGATTACTTCGCTTATCCTTTTGGATTATGGAACAAAGAAGCAATCCCTCACCTGAAAGAGCATGGTTTTAAAATAGCGATGCAGTTGTATGCAAAGCGAGATGAAACTGATCCTTTATTTACCGTTCAACGTATCATCGTACCGGGCGAGTGGAGTCCGGAAGGCCTGCAGAAGGTGATTAAAAGAGATTTTATTAAGCCATGATATTCTAACCCTCTCAAATTCGAGAGGGTTTTTTCTTACCGGTTTAAACCTTTCGAATTCGAATGGTTTAAAAATTTCGGACGCCCATTTGTTTAACCCTCTCGAATTCGAAAGGGTTAAAAGGACCGAATGTTTTCATTTGCGATCTGGCAACGATTTCTTACTACTTTCCTTTAATTTCTGTATTGTCTGGTCGCCAACCAGCAATTTTATTTGTGAAATGGCAATTTGATTTAACCTGATCAGGCGCTCTGCTGCCGAAAGCTCTTGTCGGAGAAAGACAGCATTAATACATTCAAGATTAGTCAATACTACAAGTTGTTCCAATGTTGCCTCGTCCCGTAAACTTCCTTTGTTCGCAGGCCTTCGCTTCTTCCACTCAGTAGCTGTTTTTCCGAATACTGCCATATTCAACAGGTCAGCTTCAGAAGCAAAGATTTTACTGGCCTGGCTTCGTGTAATTGTTGGCGGCACCAATATCTCACGGATCGCATCGCTATGAATCCGGTAATTGATCTTTGAGAGCATTCGTTGAATGGACCAATCAGATTGCGTTGACTTGCTCTCTTCATCTTTCAATCGTTGAAACTCCTTGATAAGATATAGTTTGAACTCTGCACTGAGCCAGCTGCCAAATTCAAATGCAATATCTTTGTGGGCATAAGTGCCACCGCCATAACGGCCCGACCTTGCGATTATTCCCATAGCGTTTGTAGTGTTTATCCAGGTCTTCGGAGACAAATAAAAACTGTTTAACCCTGCCTTATTTTTAAACCTATCGAATTCGGCAGAGTTAAAACCCGGGTTATGAATTTGCTCCCAAATACCCATAAATTCAATGCTATTCCTGTTCCGGATCCAGTTATAAAGAATAGAGTCACCTCCAAATGATTTTACCATATCCGTCAGTGAGATATAATCCTGGCTATTAATATCGATAATATTTATAGGCATTTCCTTTACAACGATCACTTTGTTTTTTGCCATAAGCAGTATATTAATTAGTGTGACTAAAGGTATTTTGCCTGTCAATTTTCTAACAGTTGTTTGTCACAGACTTTATTGCTTTTTTAATGGCTGAGTTGCTGTTAAAAACCTGGTTATGCTGGTGTAATCCCCGTGATTTTAAACTTCAATTCCCTCAGTTCCTTACCTTTGCCACCTTATGTCTGAAGAATTAAAGAAAGAAGAAAAGAGCCTCAACTTCCTGGAAGAACTTATTGAAGAGGACTTAAAAAACGGCAAGTATAAACAGATCGTAACCCGCTTCCCCCCGGAACCAAATGGTTACCTGCATATCGGTCATGCCAGCAGCATCTGTCTGAACTTTGGATTGACCAAAAAATATGGCGGCTATACCAACCTGCGCTTTGATGATACCAATCCAAGCACAGAAGAAACAGAGTATGTTGAAAGCATTAAAGCAGATGTAAAATGGCTTGGCTTTGAATGGAAGAATGAACTCTATGCATCAGACTATTTTGATCAATTATATGAATTTGCCAAAACCTTAATTAAAAAAGAGCTGGCGTATGTAGATGATAGCACATCTGAAGAGATAGCTGCTATGAAGGGAACGCCGAATGAACCAGGCAAGGATAGCCCCTTCAGGTCAAGAAGTGTTGAAGAAAATATAAACCTGTTTGAACGTATGGAAGCAGGTGAGTTTCCTGACGGTAGCCGCACCTTGCGCGCTAAGATCGATATGGCGCACATCAATATGCTGATGCGCGATCCGGTTCTTTATCGTATCAAACATGAACATCATCATCGTACAGGAGATAAATGGAATGTGTATCCTATGTATGATATGGCACATGGTCAGAGTGACTCCATCGAACAAGTGTCTCATTCTATTTGTACCATGGAGTTTGTGCCCCATCGTGAATTGTATGACTGGCTGATTTCCAAATTGGAAATATATCCTTCCCATCAATATGAATTTGCACGCCGCAATATCAATTATACAGTGACGAGCAAACGCAAACTGTTACAATTGGTCAATGAAAAATTTGTGGATGGATGGGATGATCCGCGTATGCCGACGATCAGTGGTATGCGTCGTCGTGGCTATACACCCGAAGGCATCCGTGATTTTTGTGATAGAATAGGAGTAGCCAAGCGCGAAAACATGGTAGATGTTGGCTTACTTGAATTCTGTGTCCGTGAGGATTTAAATAAAAAGGCGTTGAGGAGAATGGTAGTATTTGATCCATTGAAAGTGATCATCACCAACTATACGGCTACAGAAGAATTTCTTGAAAGCGAAAATAATCCGGAAGACCATGATGCAGGCAGCCGGACAATACCTTTCAGCAATGAAATATATATCGAACGTGAAGATTTTATGGAAGTAGCTCCGAAAAAATATTTCCGCCTGGCTCCGGGTCAGATGGTACGTTTGAAGAGTGCGTACATTATTAAGTGCGATGAAGTCATCAAAGATGAAAAAGGAAATATCACAGCACTGCATTGTTCCTATATCCCGGAAAGTAAAAGCGGAAGCGATTCTTCTGGTATTAATGTAAAAGGTACGCTGCATTGGGTAAGTGTAAAGCATGCCATTACTACTGAACTTCGTTTGTATGATCGTCTTTTTAAAGTAGAAGACCCAACGGATGAAGCGGGTGATTTCAAAGAATATATCAATCCTGATTCATTACAAACGATTAGTGCAGCCTATGCAGAACCTGATCTGAAAAATGCCCGCTTCGAAGATCGTTATCAATTCTTACGTAAAGGCTATTTCACCCTTGATAAAGACAGTAGTCCAAGTGTGCTGGTATTTAACAGAGCGGTGACGTTGAAGGATAGTTTCAAACCGAAGAATGTCTGAACCAGGATTTGGGTTTCCTATAAATCCTTTTAATCCACCCAAATCCTGGTTCAGACTTATTCTTTTTTAAACGTATACGAATCATACTCCACAAACTCATTTGCCCTGACCTCTATAGAAGATACCTTATCGCTTTGTAATTTGAATTTAATAGCGAAGATACCATACTCGATATTGTCGTACCTGAGCAACCACTCGTCATTATCCATATAATCAAGCGTAGCAGTAAGATCACTATGTCCATTGAAGCGAATAGCCAGTTGCTTATCTTTTTGAGTGATCGTTAATGATCCATACAATTCATTTGAATAATTGCCGGCATAAGCAGATAATGGAAGGGCAGGAGCTGTGTTCTTTACACGCGACTTCCAGTCAGCGATTTTCTTCAATTGATCCTTCATTTCACTTTCAAATCCAGGCAGGAATTGCTTACTACGATTCACATACTTTACTCCGAGATATGCATCCAGTACCTGGTAGCGCAATGCTTCAAAAAAACTTTGATTGTCGTTGTTTGTCAAAATAGCAATCCCTAATCGTTCTTCGGGAACAAAACAAACATTGCTCACCATTCCACCAGCACCGCCAGTGTGCCAGAATACCTGCCGGCCGTTATAGTCAGCTTCGTTCAAACCAATACCATATCCGCGAAAGTGAACAGGTAACAAAGCAGATTTACGGCTTGAAGTAACAATATTCATATCTCTTGTTTTTTGTAAAACAGAGAAAGGCATTATTTTTTTACCATTATAACTACCACTATCTAATTGAAACATCAACCAATGCGAAAGATCATTTACACTACTGATAATACTTGCAGCCGGCCCAAGATTATCCCATTGATCATATGGTACACGTTGTAGTGTGCCGGTATAACTTGTCGTATATGGCTTCGCTACATTATTTTTTGACTCCATTCCTTTTGAAATGGTCGTTGAATGTATCATCTGTAAAGGAGTAAGAATGCTATCCTGTACATAATCTTCCCATTGTCTGCCCGTTACTTTTGGAATTACTTCTCCGGCCGTCATATAACAACTATTACAATAGCCATAATCCTGGCGGAAATAACCAACAGGTCTTAGCAACCTCATTTTATTCATGATCTCACTCCGAGTAAGCGTACCGTTCCAGAAAGTAAAATCTCCCTGGAATGTTTTTGTTCCAATGCGATGACTCAATAAGTCACGTAATGTTACCAATTCGGTTGTAGTCGGTTCATATAATTTATAATCAGGAAAAAAATGAGTGACCTTGTCATTCAACGATAATTTATTTTGATACTCTAACTGCGCCAATGCTATACCTGTGAATAGTTTCGTATTACTGGCAATCATAAACAATGTGTTCGCATCGACAGGTGCTTTACTGACAATATCTTTAACACCATAGCCTTTCATGGCTATTACTTTCCCATCTTTTATAATAACAATAGATAAACCAGGTACATCCCAGTCCTTCAATCCCTGTCTGATGTATTTGTCCAGACTATCTTTTATAAAAGAAGGAGTCTGTGCAGAAGAACGAATAAAAAGTAGTGAGGAAATAAAAACAACTAAAGAATAACGGAGTGTTTTTTGAAAAACGGCCAGCTGCATATAGTTAAATTAAGGAATGAAAATAAGGAAATTATCTGTTCCGGCACCTATCCTGTCAACCATTCATACAATATCTGAAATATGGTTTATTTATACGTATAAAAAAATTAATAATCACGTATAAAATGGTAAT
>JBDTPD010000360.1:0-5072 GCA_039932855.1 Chitinophagaceae bacterium
AAGGAACCGCACTTACATGCAATGGCTGCATGTTCGAAAACGAGGATTTAAACCACATCATTGACAGGATGGATCTTATTCCTGATAAATATTTTGAACGAATGGCCCTTCTTCAAACCAGGAATCATAGTTATTCAGTTTCCACCTGGGTGGGCATTACCAGCCTGATAGCTGTAATCTTATTCTTATCATACTTTGAAAAAAGAAAAAAGATCAGGTAATTTTTTATGCGGCGCACAAAAAATGAGCTTTGCGCCGCATAAAAAATTCACGTTATGGTGCGTGTCCTCACGCACCATCTTCTACTCCTTCACTCCCTTCGCCTCATACAACAACTTCAATATACTCTTCAGCATTAACGGCTCTTTATTATATTCCAATGCTCTCTCCAGATAGACTACAGCATTCTTATTATCACCATTTCTTAAATACCCTTCACCCAAACTGGATAATACATTCGCAGACTCCGGATACAGGTTTGTATTCACCAGGAATATCTTCAACGCCTCTTCTTTCTTATTTTGTTTTAATAAAATATATCCTACTCCATTCAATTCATTTTCCCCATTGACAATATATTTTAATTGCATAGCGAAGCCTCGACTACTGTTATTTTTATCCAACAACATACCTGTTGACACCCAATTGCGGATCGTGGTAAAACTCCGGTAATTAGGATGATAATCATTCGTGGTCAGAATGTTTAGCAAATCCCTTTCCAGCGACATCACGGCAAATTCATTGATCCGGTTTATCTCTGCTCCATTTTTATAAATAATAATAGGCGGTACACGGTACAACCCCTTCCCTGCTTCTTCTCCGTTCGGAGACTGTTTGTATAATGAATCACTACTGCCCACTGCAATGATAGTTACTTTAGTAGCCGGCCAGCCAAGTTCATTCACAATTTTTAATAAGCGCGGCACTTCCCTGCGACTATCTCCGCACCAGGTACCCATGAATACCTGGAGACTGATATCCTTTGTATTCAGTTTTTTGATAGCATTGATTATTTCTTCGTCGGGTTTGTAAACAGCATAGCTGGAATCGAACCATTTATTGAATGGAGCGGTCATTAAATCTTCTTTGGTAATACGTCCATATAAAATATCATTTTTCTTAATCTCATTTTGAGCAGCGCATATAATGGTTAACACCAATGCAGGTATGATAAAGAATATCTTCTTCATAATAGTTGATTTGTATAAATAATAAAATAGCAGGTACGCAGAAGCAATTGCTCCCGCAGTCTGAGTTAACTAAATAATAAGAAAGGGACAATTATCGGAGGATGATCGATATTACTATAAATACCTTCGGCCAATGCGGCATCAGCAGGTGTTATAAAAGAATGCTTATTTTCTTTACAATAAGAAGCAACTATAAGGGTCAGTGAAGGATAATATAAAGTATCCGTGTAATTATGAATATGCGCAACCGGAAGTAAAGGTGTCTGCGCGCCGGCTGCTTGCTGAAGATTCTTCTCACAATCACATTTTTCGCTGGAAGTACTCACGTAGCTGACGACCTTACACTCCATAAAACTGATATAGCGGTCGTACTGAGCAATAGTAAAACTAAGAAGAAGTAATATAGCGGCGGTTTTTCTCACAAAGAAAAGCTAGTAGTGGTTAATTCAACTACTCTGATAAGACTCCCGACACAAAGGTTGCATTGTATAAAAAAAATCTCATCGTCAATATATCACATGACACGATCATCCGACACAACGTGAACTAATCCGAGTAATCCAATAATCATCGAATCATTTAATCCGTGTCATCCGTGTTCTTCTTATTTTTGCATACAAAATCGTAAGTCATGCTAACAAGAACACTCAGTGCTTTATTCAAACGCGAATTGGAAAAACTGAAAACAGAAATAAGCTTGTACCATCAGGAAAGAAATATCTGGATCATCGACAAGAACATACTGAACTCCGGAGGCAACCTTTGCCTTCATCTTATCGGCAATCTGAATACATTCGTCGGAAAAGAATTAGGGAAGGTCGATTATGTGAGAAATCGTGATCTCGAATTTTCACAGAAAGATGTACCACAAGCTGAATTAATCAAGAAAATTGAAAACACGATTATCATAGTAGAAAATACATTTGACAAGTTAACTGACGAGCATCTTTCCGGCGAATACCCCATTCTTGTTTTTAAAGAAAAAACGTCCACTCAATACATGCTGCTTTCTTTATTATCACACCTGAGTTATCATTTGGGGCAAATCAATTACCATCGCCGGTTATTAGATAGCGAATAAAATTAATTCGTAGGTCATAACTGCCAAGCCAGCCTGGATTCTTGACTGGAAGTAAAATATTTTCTATTTTGCTCCCATGAAAAGACTGCTATCTATCCTTCTCGTCCTTATTGCCATTACTTCTTCGGCTCAGAAGTTGGAGAAATTTTACGACTTCAGATGGCATCCCTGTGATTCTTACCGGGCACGGTATTATGCGTTGTTAGAATTCAAAGATGGCCTATGGGCACGTTCTGATTATTTTATCCATGAAAAAAAATTACAAATGCAGGGAAATTATCACGACAGCACCTGCAAGATCCCGGAAGGAATATTCTATTATTTTCATCCCAATGGTACCCTGTCATCGACAGGAAAATTTGTTAATGGTAAAAAGGAGGAGCTGTGGTTAAGTTATCATAGCAATGGCATGATGAGTGACTCTACTTTTTATACCAATGGAAAACCTTCGGGAATAAGTCAGTCCTGGAACAGTAATGGCTATCAAACCGATTCTGCTTTGTATATGGCGGATGGCAAATCTGTTAGTGTATCCTGGTTTGATAATGGCACCCTCTCATCGGCAGGATATAAGATCAATGATGCAATGCAGGGCAAATGGAGATTTTATCACAGCAATGGAAATATAAGCGCAGAAGAAGTATATGACCATGGCAAATTATTGAGCCGGAAATATTTTAATGAATCAGGAGAAGAAATTGCTGACACTACCAATCATGACAGGCATGCATCATTTGCCGCTGGAGAAAAGGCCTGGGCAAAATATGTTTTAAAGAACCTGTATTTTCCTGCGGGAGTAAAAATTACAGGTGGTGACCGGGCCTTTGTAGTAGTGGAAGCAACGGTTGATGAAGAAGGAAATATTATCAATCCTGAGATCACTTCTCCATTCTACCCTGATTTCAATAAAATCGCTTTACAGGTGATGAAAAACGCACCCAAATGGTTACCGGCAATCGATCATAACAGAAAAGTAAGATCGACTGTACAGCAACCAGTCACCTTTGCACAGGAATCAAATTAATCAGGCTTATTACTTGGTGTTCCATTTAAACCATTTGATACCGAGTATGGCGAATACAATCGTGTACCCAATGGTTATTAGTAGAAAATAAGTCGTTTCCGTATTCCATAGACTTGGCTGCATACTCGTGCCAAGCATCCTTTTCACTGCGCCATACGGTGACCATTTCACTGCTTCTCCCATTTCTTTACCCAGCATTCCTAATTCACCAAACATACCCACCATGATAAAGACGAAATAAACAAGACGCGTAACAGCATTCACCGTCTCCGGATTTTTTATAAGACCAACAATCGCCTGTCCAAGGGCCAGGTACACAGCTCCTCCTACAAACGCGGCACCATATCCAACGAGATAACCCATTGGTGTAAGATGTATTTTATCATAATAAGCGCCAGCAATAAATATTCCAGAGGTCATCACCAATATCATCGCTAATTGTACGATCAGCCGACTGGTCATAATCGACCAGGAAGGGACAGGTGCTACACGCAAACGTTGAAACACCCCTTTATCACGATCGCGGGCAATTGAATTAGTATAACCCATTAAGCCGATCGCAGTCAAACCAATGGTGATACAATTAGAAAGAACGAACGGACCGCCGAGTCTGCCGACCAATCCTTTCCAGGAAATAAGAATGACTACTGGCACGAGTACAACAAGTATAACAGATCTGCGGTTGCGCCATTGCGTGGTAAAATCTGCACGCAGCAGCGAAGAAAGTACAGTAAACGTTGATGGTATAGGAGTTTGCATAATAATAGTTAGTTTAGTTATGAACGAATAGCGGAACCAGTAAGACCGATAAATACATCTTCCAGCGTGATCTTTCCTTTGCGGGATGCTTTGATCACTTCCGGATCATTACGATGCTTATCGATCAGTGATTGGGGTGTATCGATCGCGATGATCTGACCATGGTCGATAATAGCAATGCGGTCACACACTGCTTCTGCTTCCTCCATCGAATGTGTGGTTAATAACACGCCGTGATTTTTTTCGCGCAATGCTTCAATACGTTCCCACAACTGCCGGCGCGATTGCGGATCAAGCCCTGTTGTTGGTTCATCCAGCAATACCAATCGCGGATCGTGGATCAAAGAGATCACCAGTGATACACGTTGCTGCTGACCGCCTGATAACTGTCCAAACTTTTTATTCGCCGCATCCTCAAGTTTGATGCTGGTAAGAATTGTATTCAGTTTTTCTTTATTCATTTCCACGCCATAGATACCAGCGTATAGCTGAATGATCTCGGCAACGGAAAGTTCGGGTTGAAAACTGGTAGCCTGTAATTGTACGCCGATGCTTGCGCGTACATACAATGGCTTTTCTTTAATGCTATGGCCATCGACAGTAATATTACCTGACTGAGCTTTCAGTAATCCTTCTATCGCACTCAGTGTACTTGTTTTGCCGGCACCATTCGGGCCCAGCAAACCAAATATTTCGCCCGCTTTTACAAAGAAAGAAACATCCTGTACAGCCTTGAAATTGCCATAAGAAATGTTCAGTTCATCGACCTGTAAGACAGAGGTGTTGGTTTGGTTATTCATGTAAACGTTGTTGGTTTGAGGGAGCCCGGTGTTTAAGATACGGCTCCGGGTTCGCTAAGATATTTGTTTTGTATTTATCCTGAGAAATCGTTTGCCACCAATTAACAAATTTTACCGGCTAACCACGAGATCGGCCCGGTAAGCGGGGCGCTTGTTATCTTAGCCGCCGGAGGGCTGTTAAAAATTGAATGCGCTGTTTACGAAAATTCACTTTAAAG
>JBDTPD010000361.1:0-5060 GCA_039932855.1 Chitinophagaceae bacterium
CCGGTGCACGTAGCTGACGATCCGCTGAAAAGTGTGGTCCGTGGTACGGGTATTGCTTTGAAGAATTACGATAAGTATCCTTTTGTAATGAGATAAGCAGATTGGTACGAATATAACGTACGAAGTACGCTTTATTAGCGTTCTCACTTCGTAGGCTAACTTCAAACTTGCTCCGTTGCGTAATATATTTCTCTTTATCCGCCGTTATTTTACGTTCGTTACCTTCCTGATCCTCCAGGCAGTGGCTTTGTGGTTCCTGTTTACTTACAATCGCTTTTACCGCGCCAAAGGCATGGGCGTTGCCAATGGCATGACCGGCTGGTTCAATTCAAAATACAATAACGTAGAAGATTTCTTTGCCATGAAGGAAGAAAACAGGAGGTTGTTGCAAATGAATGATTCATTGATGAACCTGCTTCCCGTGAATTTTGTAAGAAATGATACTACTTCACGTATCACTGTTGATTCTATCCTGAACGATACTACACAAAGCGTACGTTTATATCGCTGGACCTATGCACAGGTTGTATACAGCACTGTCAATGCAGAAAAGAATTATATACAAATCAATAAAGGCGCTAATCAGGGAATTAAAGACAACATGGGTGTGTTCAGTTCAGATGGCGGTCTTGTTGGTAAGGTCATTAACGTAGGTACTAACTATAGTACCATAATGAGTCTGCTGCACGTGCAGAATAATGTAAATGCGCTAACACAAAAAACAAGTACGGCAGGTATTATTTCCTGGGATGGAAAAAATCCACGACTGCTGACGCTATCAAATATTCCTAAGAACGATTCACTGACAATAGGAGATACGATCTTAACAGGTCGCTTCTCACTTAGTTTTCCTCCTGGCTACCTGATAGGTACCGTAGCAGAAGTGATCCCGGATAAGTCTACCAATTTCGCGATACTAAAGATAAAACCCTTCGCTAATTTCGACGACCTGCAACAGGTAATGCTGGTAGAAAATCTCGATTACAAGGACCAGGCTGACCTTTTACAGGAAACAAAGAAAAAAGTAGATGAAGCAAAAAATACAAATCGTAACAGACGTTGAGTGATTTTATAAAAAATATTATCCGCCTCGCGGTCTTCATCATCATACAGGTGTACCTGCTGAATAAGATTCCGCATCTTCACCAGTTTATCATTCCGAGTATCTATTACCTGTTCATACTCTGGTTACCTTTTACTGTATCAAGAATAGGGTTAATGTTTGTCGGGTTTATTACCGGTATGCTGCTCGATTGGTTTACCAATTCACCCGGCTTGCATGCCGCTGCCTGTGTATTGATCGCTTATATGCGCCCTTTTGTGATCGGTGTACTTACCCCGAAAGATGCTACGGAGTTCAATTACAGCGAACCTTCACCAAGAGCGATGGGATGGACGCCTTACCTCGTATATGTGCTTGTACTTACGTTGTTCCATCACGGCTATGTGACCTTTCTTGAGTGGCTCTCCTTCCCGGGTTTCCTTCGATTCCTGATTAAGGTAGCAGCAACAACAGCTATCAGTATGTTGCTGGTGATTATCATTGAAATGCTTTTTCCGCGTAAGCAGAAATACCGTACCAATACAGCCTGAGTTTTTTCATCTCATACTTTTTTGTTATCCCCTTAACTGCTCATGGCAGGAGTTATATCATTCGTATTATCTTTCTGACAGCATTCCTGCTGATCATTGTTCAATTACTTCAACTACAGATTTTCTCAGCTAAATGGAAATGCCGTTTACCCGCAAATCATAGCTTCGTATCAATACGGCGTAATTCCTGATTACCTATGAAAATTTTCTTAAAAATAAATTTAGTCAAGTAAAGATTTGGAAACCGCCATTTCTAATTCGTACTTTGTAGTTGCAAATTTTATCACTTCTTCCCTGTTGCAAAGGGATCTCACTTCATATCTCGTCTTGATCTATGTCTGTGTTTAACCAGTCCAGAAGCCGTATCATTCGTCTTATCTTTTTAGTGACGTTTTTGGTCATCATTGCCCAACTGTTTAACCTGCAGATTTTTTCAAGTAAGTATAATGAACAGGCAAGATTGAATGCCGTTTCTCCAAAAGTTGTGTGGCCCGAACGTGGAATCATTTACGATCGTAACAACCAGGCCATTCTCAGCAACACCATCATGTATGATTTGATGGTAACAGTAGCAGAAGTAAAAAACTTTGATACACTTACTTTTTGCCGCCTGATGGATATCGATACAGCTGATTTTGCAAAAAGAATTAAAGATGTATTGATTAAAAACAGGAGCAACTCTGTTCTTCCATCAGTCTTCGAACCACTGGTGACTCCGGAAAAGCAGGCGCGTTTCCAGGAAAATAACTGGCGCTTTCCCGGTTTTGCCCTGGTAGAACGTCCGGTACGTGCTTATCCTTACAATGTAGCCGCACACATTCTTGGTTATATCAACGAAGTAGATGTAAGAGATATTGAACGGTCCAACGACTTCTACCGACAGGGTGACTATATCGGAAAAAGCGGACTGGAAGCTACCTATGAACGCGTACTGATGGGACAGCGTGGTGTAAAGTACCAGTTGAAAGATAACCACGGTCGTATTGTTGGTAGCTATGAAAATGGTGCCTACGATACAGCCGCAGTAGCTGGTCGCGGATTAAGAACTTATCTCGATGTTGGACTCCAGGAGTTGGCAGAGAAATTAATGGCCAATAAAGTAGGAGCAGTAGTAGCGCTTGATCCAAAGACCGGCGGTATTCTCGCGATGATGTCTGGTCCCAACTTCGATCCAAACTCATTAACGGGTCCTGATAAAAATAAAAACTATAGCAAGCTGGTACTCGATGTAGCAGGTCCTTTGCTCAACAGAGCCATAAAGGGTCAGTATCCGCCGGGGTCTACCTTCAAACCAGTCGGCGCGTTGGTAGCGCTTGATGAAGGAGTTATCACACCGGCTTTTGGATTTAATTGTCTCGGACGTTATTTATTGTGTGGTAATGGTAAGCCCGCTTGTACAGAATCATGGCCGGGACATGCCGCTAATCTTCGTTTATCCATTGCTCACTCTTGCAACTCCTACTATGCACACGTGTACAGGATGACAGTAGATAATCCCCGGTTTGGTAATGTCAGGGATGGTTACATGCACTGGAAAGGATATCTCAACGCGTTTGGATTAGGAACAAGATTAGGTGTAGATCTTCCAAGTGAAGATGCCGGAAATATTCCTGATACTTCTGTTTACAATAAAGAATATCGTGGATCATGGAGTTCTTGCACCAATCTTACATTAGGAATTGGACAGGATAAGATGACCGCCACTCCTTTGCAACTGGCAAACGCCATGTGCATCATTGCCAACAGAGGGTTCTATTATACTCCTCACTTTGTAAGAACAATTGACGGAGAGAATGATGATGATACCGTTTACTTAAGCAGGTACCGCACAAAACACGAAGTACTCACGCACATTTCTGATACCGCCTATCGTGCTGTTATTGACGGTATGCAGGATGTGGTTACATTAGGTACGGCGCGTGTAGCACAAATACCGGGAATTGATGTTTGTGCCAAAACAGGTACCGCAGAAAACTATACCATACTTGATAATAACAGGATCAAGCTTCCTAATAACTCCATGTTTGTTTGTTTTGCCCCAAAAGAAAATCCAAGAATTGCCATTGCAGTGGCTGTACAGAATGCAGGATTTGGTGCTACCTGGGCCGGTCCTATTGCGCGGATCTTAATGGAAAAATATTTGAATGATACATTGCAGGCAAAAAGTAAAGAAGACCTGGAAAGAATTGCTTCTACTAACCTGATGCCGGTTTACCTGAAAAGATTACAGTATAAAACAGATTCATTGCGTGCACAGGATTGGTTCAAGAAAACAAATGACAGTAGTTATATAAAAAAATATGTCGGCTATATGAAAAAGAAAATTTCATGGCCGGTAAAGAAAGATCATCCTGCCAAAGCTAATATTGACAACGAAGAATTGACAGCGATACTTCCTGATAAAAAATCTTTGCATAAACCAATATCCGAACCCCTTATTGTTTCATGAGCCAGCGTAACCCCGCCATATCAAAAGGAATGGATTCCAGTCTTCTCTGGATATACCTGCTGCTTGTGGGAATAGGTATCATGGCAATATTCGGTGCTACTTATAAAGAGGGCGATCCGGTATTACAAAGCTTCTTAAGCTTCAAAACCGATTACAGCAAGCAGTTTTATTTTTTCATCGTTGGGATTTTCTTAGGCTTATTTATCCTGCTAACAGACAGTAAGTTTTTTTCCGCCACGGCAAATATCTTTTATGCTGTTGGTATATTCATGATGCTGCTTGTATTTCCTTTTCACTCAAATGTCAAAGGCACTGAATCAATCATCCGGATAGCAGGAAACAATTTTCAACCTGCTGAGATCTGTAAAATATGTGTCGCGCTTTCGTTGGCAAAATATTTATCAAGGCCGGAAACGGACTTCAGCAGAACACGTTCGCAATTGATCGCTGCAGCTATCACACTGGCACCAGCTGTGCTTAGTATTATGCAAAAAGAAACCGGTCTTGCATTGGTGTTCTTTTCGTTCTTCCTGGTTATGTATCGTGAAGGCTTGCCTTCAACAGTGCTGATCATCGGGTTTGCAATGGCAGCACTGGTAGTTGCCACCCTATTGATGGATAAGGATACATTAGCGCTTATTCTTACTGGCATTGCATTGCTTCTCATTTTACTGCTTCGACGTCAGATAAAAAGAAACAGGTCATTGTTATTCATGATCCTTTTTATCTGGGGCATCTGTGTAGCTGTTCAGCGGTTTGGAGTGCCCTTTATTTTTACCCATGTATTAAAAAAATACCAGGTAGAGCGTATCTACAGTACAATCGGTAAGGAAGTCCCGAAAGAATATCTCGAAGCGCATAAAAATGAAAAACAAAATCCGACCGAGAAGAAAAAAGATACTGACTACAATGTAAGACAATCAAAGATCGCGATCGGTAGTGGTGGTTTATTTGGCAAAGGATTATTGAAGGGTACGCAGACACGCTATGGATTCGTACCTGAACAACGAACCGACTT
>JBDTPD010000362.1:0-5036 GCA_039932855.1 Chitinophagaceae bacterium
TGCCCATTTTCATTGGCAGATTCTTTATCAGCGTCATAGTCTCACCGCTTTTCTCCTTACTATCTTTTCCGAAAGGAATAGCAATGCCAGTATGATTATACGAGAGTATTTCTTTTTTTGAAGAAGAAATAAGTATACCTAATAACACGAGGCCAAAACCAAAATGGGAAATAGAACCGCCGGATAATTTCAATTTACCTTTTACACCAATCCATATATACGAAAGGTTGGCGATAGCCGCATAAATGCTGGCGGCTACTGCTACCCAGATAGCCACAAGAAAACCAAATGTCTCTTTATTGTAATTGATATTGCCAAATGCAAGTACCAAACTGGCAACGATGACGGATATTAATGTAGGGATCCAGATAGCTTTTTGAAAAAATTTCCAGGAAGTGTTTTTATAACGCAGGTATTGAGTAATGGCAGTTAATGCACCAATGATGATCGCTACGTTAACCTGTATCTGGTTATATGCATACTCCGGATTTTCAGGAGCGGCCCATTTTGTTCCAAATATTTTATTAAAAACAGGTAATGATGTTTTACTAATGATAACAATGGCTGATAAAAAGAAAACCAGTGCACCAATAAACATCCAGAATTCACGGGAAGTAGCGCTTTCTTCTTTGGCAATAGTAGGTACCTGAGTTTGTATTTCGTAAATAAGAAAAACAATACCTGCTATCAATGAAAGAAAACAAAGAACGGCCGTGGTGAGACCTGTTGTATAACCATAGGCTAACAGGATCAGTAAGAGCAGTCCTATAGATGTTATACCGGCAATGATCTTTTGATTAAATGATTTCGCAGAAAAAATCGCGCTTAACCAAATGAAGACATAGAGTAACAGGTATAACTGTACATTCAATCCAAGATCAGTAAAGGCATGGACGGAAGAATCACCCAGGATACCACTACGTGTCAGGAATGTTGAATATAATACAAAGAAGAAGCTAAGTATAATGAAAAGGTGAGTGGCCCGAAGTGAATGTCCGCTGTGTTTATAAATAAGTAAGGTGTGAATAGCTGCGATAAGGATCATCCATGGAACGAGTGATGCATTTTCTACCGGGTCCCATGCCCAGTATCCGCCAAAAGTCAATGATTCATACGCCCATGCGGCACCCATCATAATACCCACGCCTAATACAGCAGCAGAAAATAATGACCAGGGAAGAGCGGGTCTTGTCCAGTCGCCAAATTTCTTTGTCCATAATCCGGCTATTGCAAAAGCAAATGGTACAATAGTAGAGGCAAACCCCATGAATAATACAGGAGGGTGAATAACCATCCAGTAATTCTGCAAAAGTGGATTGAGGCCATTACCATCTTTCATCGTTGGCAATAACATATAATCGGCACGTACAGCATTATTAATATTATTGCCGACATGAAATACAGGCGCCTGATCAAAAAAACTTGATTCCCGGAGAAGTAAAAATGGATTTGATCCAATCTTTTCTCCGAAAATATAAATACCGACGATCATACTCGCCAAACAAAACTGAGCGAAACTAACAACGGTCATTACGGGCGCTTCCCATTGTTTGGATGTTTTAATTAATATCAATCCGAGCACGCAATGCCACACGCTCCACAGCAGGAAACTACCTTCCTGTCCTTCCCAAAAACAGGCAAGCAGGTATTTTGCTTCTAATGCAAGACTGCTATGCTGCCAGGCATATTTATATTCAAATAGATGGTTGGAAATAATGTAAAATAGAATAACGAAAATGGAAAGGACAGAGAACACTTCGATAAAAAAAGCAAAGCGCGCCAGTTTTTTCCAATCACCTCCGTCAAGCTTTCCTTTGGATTGTGTTGCTCTGAAATAAGAGAAGGTAGCTACCAAAGAAGCAACGAGAGAAAGTACAGCAAAAAAATGTCCTAATTTTCCGGGTAAAGGATGCTCGCCGATGTAATCCATTTCTGCAGTTAATTATAGTTGTCAGTGCTGTTTTGAGGCGTTGTTTGTGTGCTGGCTTTAATATTTTTTTCTACAGCCTTCATATCATCTTTATACTTGGATGGGCATTTGGTCTGAATAGCGTCACATTCAAATTTCCCATCCACATATTTCCCTTGCAATACCAACTTGTCGCTTACATCAAAATTTTCGGGCTTAGGCTTATTATAGACGACCTGAATTGATTGACCGAGTGTATCAACTGCTGTAAAACGAAGGTAGTTGGGGTTCTTTACCGCATCATATTCTACTGGCTGCGTTTTATCCAGTCTTGCCATCAGGTGTACAAATTTTCCTGGCTTGGCCATAGCAGAAGCAACGGTATCGTAAGTACTGGTAATCTTGAGATAACTGATCAATATGCCGATAGTAGCAGCTATCAGGACAAGCAGTATGACGTGTATTTTTTTCATGATCTTTTGGAGGGGGACTTAAATGCGTGGCAAAGGTATAGTAAAAACAGCCCCGATAACATGAGAACGATTGGAAAGCGTGAATGTTTGGATAAACTATAAAAAGATCAATCTGTTTAATCTATGGACCTCGTATATGTAGAGGAGGCGTCTTTTTATTGAATAAATATTCTTCAATAAGCTGTATAACCAGCTAATTTTCAGTAAAATGGATCGTCAAGCAATTTGTAATCAAATTTCACGTTTTAAAAACTGTAATCCAGATCCTGAAAAACCAAACGCTGAATTGTCATGTACCACCATCCGCACCACAATGATCAGGCGCATATTGCCGAACAGTTTCATTTCATTGATGACCACACCACAGAAACTTCAAGACTCGCTTATTACAAGATCAATTCCTACAAACTGGCTTTAACGAACACCGCCTATTGCGCCAGCAAGGAAGAGTTGCAACAGATCATCAACAATACGTTGCTGAACTATGTGACACCTGATTCTGTATTGTGTAATGAGAGTTTCTTCGAGTCGCATGTAGAAAACTGATAGTAACGATCAGCACAGTTTTTTCTCCATGTAATGATGGGGAACGGTTACTTCTATAAATTCATTTCCCCTGATCTCGTATCCGCATTTCTGGTAAAACCCCAGCGCCACGTTGCGCGCATGCATCATTAGAATGTTATAACCTTTTTGCTGCCCCAGCTTTTCTGCAAATGCAACGATCTTTTTTCCTATTCCTGAAGATTGAATATTTTTTTTGACCGCCATCTGCCGCAATTGGATTGTTGCAGCATCATAATGAGTCAACACGCAACAGCCCACCAGTTCGTCATTTTCAAATGCACCGATCAGCCAGTCATCGTTCTCTTTTGTCAATTGTTCGGGCGTAAATGTCAATCCCAATGGCCGGCGAAGAATGTCCATCCGCAATTCGATCATCTGATCATATTCTGCACTGCCGTGTTTGATAAGATGTAAGTTCATAAATTAAAAAGTCAAAATTCAAAAGTAAAAAATAGCTTACTACTGCAGTAAGCTATTTTTTACTTTTGAATTTTGACTTTTTAATTATCTCAAAAATTATGACATCAAGGATGTATCTCCGTCACACAATCCTGCGCATATTGGAAATTCAAACCTGCACCGGATATGTTCCAGTTATTGAAGGCAAACCAACCGTTATAGTCATTGCCACCCCATGTTTCGTGCCATCCCCAATTCATATGAAAAGAAAGATAGCCAGCGCCTCCTTGTGTACCATCAGGATTGCACCATGTATAATCAGTAGCTATATAACCATCGCAAACCCATTCGTGGCAATCGCTGTAGGTATAATAGATACCAAGAAATACGTTTGTTCTTGAACTGCATCCTTCCAGTAATACCGGCCAGTGATAAGAAAGATTGCTTTGTACCTGGCTGTATGTAGAGCCACCGTAGCTGTGTCTGTTAGCAGAAGTAAAACCAAAGCTACCCGTTAAAGCACCCGGTACATTGCCACCATTGGCACCTGATCCGCTGCATCCATAACTCATACCGACAGTAGAACCGGCATCACGCATCAATCTTTGCACTTCGCCATTACCACTACCGGTCGGCATCGATGCATAATTATATCCATAGCCATTAGCTGGTGACCAGTAACGGATCACCTGCGCCATTGAAGTAGCTACGCAACCTGTCCATGCGTTAGTGGTGAATGCGCAGATATTAGTGCAACTGGCAGAAGGGCACAGGTCATTATAAGAACACCCTTGTCCCCAGGTAACAGGTAATAATGGTCCTACTATTACGCTGTTGGTCGTTTCCTGGCAGCCAGGATCTGGCGGAGGATATTTACCAGCAACGGATGGAGTAATGCCAGTGATGCCTGTTTTTTTGAAATAGTCTTTCCAACTAGCGTTTGCCAATCTTGAATTATCATATAATTGCTGGCGAACGATCTCAACATTCTCAACTGTTTTATTCCCCCATTCTATATAGGTAGCGGGTACAGCATCTTTTTTAAATTCACCATGTTCAACAAAACCTAAGATGGGTTGGATCTTATAATCACCGGATACAAATAAGAAACCGGCATTGTCTGCAAAATTGAATACATAGAAAGCAGGATTACCTGATGCGTCTTTAATAATGAATTGATTTTTGATCTGGTTGTTACCATTTAATAAAGAAGCAATTTGTGTAGGAGCAGTAGCATCATTTTTTGGAAAGAAAGTATTGGGGCTAAATTTTTGCGCAACTGTTTTTGCTACTTCTTCAGGTACAAGATCGATACTGGTAAATTGTTTGGGATGATTGGCCGATTGGTTTTTGTTACAGCCGATAAAGATCATGATCAGCAGGACAAAAAATCCTGCGACCGGCAAGAGGTTTTTTCTCATGTGTTTAGGTTTTAGTTTAATGGAAATGGTTAAACAAATCCATTGGGAAGTTATGATTTTGTACTACTGATTAATAGCTGTGTGCTTATTGATGAAGTAGGTTATACACACGTGAGTGGGGAATGTTTTTAAATAAATGAATATCTACGGGAAAAAATGAAAGAGACTAAATGGTAATACTTATTGTAAATCGGTGGTTACACTTTATTAGTAAAGAGGGAGTGTGAATAAATTTTTGCAATATATTTTGAATATGGTTTTATATGA
>JBDTPD010000363.1:0-5030 GCA_039932855.1 Chitinophagaceae bacterium
GTCGATCATTCTTCCAGAGGAAATACGATCGTTAAAGCAACACATACCATCAGCTTTCAATGTTACAAGCCAGCTTTTCTTGTTGCGGAGAATGCACCTTATATCGGAGAAGTCCATATTCTTGAGATCGGATTACATTCCGGTTTTGAACATACTGCATTCAGTCGTTATGAATTTACTGATGAAAGAACGGTTCGCACTATTCATAAACCACGTAATCGTTTTTCACACAAAGGAAGTTTTGGTCATTCATTATTAGTAGCTGGTAGTTATGGAAAAATTGGCGCTGCCGTATTATCTGCCAGGGCTTGCTTGCGTAGTGGTACAGGTCTGCTAACCTGCCATACTCCTAAATGTGGTTACGATATTTTGCAAACATCTGTTCCCGAGGCCATGCTGATGACAGATTTCAATTCATCCTTTTCCACAAAGATTGAAGATGACCTGACAAAATATGATGCGATTGGTATTGGTCCGGGTATCGGCATTGCTTCCGAAACAAAAATGCTGATCCGGGAAATATTCGATTCTTATCGCAACCCGGTCATCGTGGATGCCGATGCATTGAATATTATTGCTTCGCAAAAAGATCTATTAAAACTTATTCCTGCCGGTTCTATTCTTACACCACATCCAAAAGAATTTGAACGGCTATTCGGTGAAAGCGCCAATGATTTTGATAAAATCGAATTGGCTTTGCAAAAAGCAAAGGAACTGAATGTGATCATTATTTTAAAAGGACATCATACACTGATTGCCACTCCTGACAATAAAGGTTTCTTCAACTCAACCGGTAATGCTGGTATGGCTACCGGTGGTAGTGGCGATGTACTCACTGGTATTTTGACTGGTTTACTATCGCAGGGATACAGTGTTGTTGAAACGGCTATTCTCGGCGTATACCTTCATGGCCTGGCTGGTGATATGGCAGCACAGGAACTTTCGATGGAAGCAATGATCGCCGGAGATATCGTCCATTACCTGGGCGAGGCGTTTTTAAAATTACAGGAACCGCTTCCACAGTTTTAATTTCTTTTCTGATATATCATATCGGATTCAATAATCATTTACCTTATTATTCTGACCCGCATTTTTATGAGAGATTGTTGGCTTCAACCCGGGTCAAATCCGGGTCATACTCGCTTTTTATTTGGATCAAGTCCGTATCAAGTCCGTTGTTAACGGACTTGATACGGACTTGATCCAATCAACATCTAAACCAAACACTAATACTTATGCTTCCAGACATGGAGAAATCTTCGTCTCAACCCCACCTCACATATTGGTATTGTTTATGCTGATGCGATAATTACCGGAAATTAATTTATTATCTGTTGCTTTTTAAAAAAACAGGGTTACTATTTTATGTAAAAAGGTATAAACAGTATCTCTTTACCCGAACACTCCATTATGAGATACATAACCATCCTGCTTGCCGGCTTCGCCTTTCTTATTGCATGTAATACCAGTTGTAATGTCAATGACAATGTACAGGGTCCTGATAACCTGGAAACGACACAGTATGTCATCAGTACAGATCGCGATACGATCCTTCAAACAAAGAATGGCGCATTCCTGAAAATCCCTAAGGGTACATTGACGAGTGATAATGGAAGCACCGCTACATTCGACATTAAAGAAGCATATTCTATTTCTCAAATGATACAGGGTGGATTAACTACTGCATCTAATGGCGCTCCCCTTTCCAGCGGTGGCATGATCTATATTAATGCAGCAAAAGGGCAAAACATAACGATCAATCAAAAGATTCAGGTAGCGATTCCTGCTGATTTTTTACAGAAAGGAATGCAATTATATAAAGGTGAAGAAGGTAAGGATGGTAAAATAAACTGGGCCGATCCTTCACCGCTTGATGATAACAGCGCAACCGATGCGATTGATGACGGAAAGATTCTTTTTCAAAGATCATGTGCCAGTTGTCATAATATCGGCAGAAATATGACCGGGCCGGACCTTGCGCATTTCATGAAAAGGTTCCCTCCGACAAAACAAAACTTCAAATACTATAAACCACATTCTGTTTATTTTAATACAACAGCAGTGGTAGAAATGCCGGCGGATACGATCAGAACATTACCCGACAATCCTGGCATTGACGACACCGGAGATTACACAGATCTCTATATGTGTAATCTCAAAAATATGTTTGGCAGCATCGGTCCAGCATTTCCCGACTTCAGTAAAAAACAACTTTTATCCATCTACCGCTATATACAAAACGAAAGTGATCGTTTAAATCTTCCAATGCCTGGTCATACTTACCTGAAAGATTGTGTAGATAGTTGCAAACTGTATAATAAAAAAACAAAAGGGTTAACAGCAAAAAAAATAAAGGCACAAAACAAGCGCGATCACCTGGAGGAAGAAAATGGATTGATGGTGGATAATAAAGCAGATTCTACATGGATCTCATCACTATTTAAACCGAATACCGACAGCGTGATTTTTTATCACAATGATCTGGTCGTACCTGAAAAATACAATGCCAGCTATTACAAATTCAGTATCAAAAGTTTTGGCTGGACAAATATTGACATGAGGGTAACAGAAATTGACAACGTACTCGAAAGTGAATTGTCTGTCAAAGTGAGTGGAGAATATAAAAACAAGGTCGAAGTTTTTCTGATCATCCCGTCGGTAAAAGTATATGGCGAAGGCGGCCCTACAGACGATGATCAGGACAAGTATTTCTTTTTCTATAAAACCGGGAAAATAGTATTACCCCAAAACGTACCCGCATATATATTAGCGCTTAGTGAAAAAAGTGAATCATTTGCATACGGATTGGTACCATTTACCACTTCTGCCAGTCAGCACCTCAACATTGAATTGCATGCTTCTTCCAAACAGGAATTTACAGATGCTATGAAACAATTCGACCTGGACCGTTTACACATAACAGTAGATGATGCAAAGAATGCAAACAAAATAAGAAGGACAGACAGGAAACTTGAAAAGATAGACCAGCAACTGGAGGAAGCAGAAGCATTGAAACCGAAAGGATGCAATTGTAGTTGCGGCGATTATAATACTACCGACTCATTAATGGCGGTAAAATAAGAGACCTGAATATCTTATGTGGTGCAACTCCCTGAACATTGAATATTGATTGTTGATTATTGAATATTTATCTGGCTAAATATTCAATAATCAACAATCAATATTCAATGTTCAAGTTTAGACACCAGCGGCCAAAACCCCCATTCCAATGCCCCTAAAACCCAAAAAATCAGCCCGTTTCGCCTGTTAACAAATATATAACCGACTCTTCCTATTTAGCATCCTAAACCATATCTTTGCCGTCCTTTTAAACTTACTATCAAGAAGAGACTCTTATGGACAAATTGATCTATCTCGTTCCCGTTATGGGCGTCATTGGTCTTCTTTACACCTTAGTCAAATTCAACTGGGTATCCAAACAGGATGCCGGCTCCGACCGCATGAAGGAAATCAGCAATTATATTGCTGAGGGAGCTATGGCCTTTCTTAAGGCTGAGTGGAAGATCCTTGGCTATTTTGTAGTGATCGTTGGTCTGCTGCTGGCTTTTATGTCCACCACCAACCCCCATTCCCATTGGCTGATTTCCGTTGCCTTTGTTCTCGGTGCTGTACTCAGCGCCCTTGCCGGTTATATCGGTATGAAAGTAGCTACCAAAGCCAATGTACGTACGGCACAAGCTGCACGTACCAGCCTTAGTAAAGCATTAAACGTATCATTCACCGGTGGCTCAGTAATGGGTCTTGGTGTTGCCGGCCTGGCCGTACTCGGACTTGGCGGTTTGTTTATAATCCTCAAACATTACTTCGCTCCTGATTCACCATTGAACAGTGAAGAAATGGTTCGTACCATTGAAGTCCTTACCG
Organism: Chitinophagaceae bacterium; assembly: GCA_039932855.1. Classification (GTDB taxonomy): domain Bacteria; phylum Bacteroidota; class Bacteroidia; order Chitinophagales; family Chitinophagaceae; genus JAJKIP01. Next base: position 3,886 of record JBDTPD010000363.1, read on the forward strand.
GATTCTCATTAGGTGCTGAATCAATTGCATTGTTTGCCCGTGTTGGCGGTGGTATCTATACAAAAGCGGCTGATGTAGGCGCTGACCTCGTTGGTAAAGTTGAAGCAGGCATCCCTGAAGATGATCCGCGAAACCCCGCTACAATAGCCGATAACGTAGGCGATAACGTAGGTGACGTAGCTGGTATGGGTGCCGATCTGTTCGGTTCTTATGTAGCTACTGTTCTTGCTACAATCGTATTGGGACAACAAACATCGATCCTCGGAGCAGAAGATTCACTCGGTGGCTTCTCCCCTGTTATTCTTCCGATGCTGATCGCTGGTGTTGGTATCTTATTTTCTATCGTTGGTACTTTGTTTGTTCGCGTCAGTGACTCAGCTGGTATCAATACACATAGTGTACAAAGGGCCCTGAATATGGGTAACTGGGGTTCAATCGTTCTTACGGCAATAGCAGCAGCAGGACTTGTATACTGGCTGTTACCGGAAGAAATGGAACTCCGTAATGTGATCTTTACTAAATGGGGTGTACTCGGCGCTATCGGTGTTGGTCTTGGTGTTGGTGCATTGATGAGTATCATCACAGAATATTATACGGCTATGGGCAAACGCCCTGTACTTAGCATTGTTCGCCAGTCTGCAACAGGACATGCGACCAATGTTATTGGTGGTCTTGCTATTGGTATGGAATCAACTCTCTTACCAATTCTTGTTCTTGCTGGCGGTATCTGGGGTTCTTATCAATGTGCAGGTCTTTACGGTGTAGCTATTGCTGCTGCTGGTATGATGGCCACTACCGCGATGCAATTAGCGATCGATGCATTCGGTCCTATTGCTGATAACGCAGGTGGTATTGCAGAAATGAGCGAGTTACCAAAAGAGGTTCGTGAAAGAACCGATGTACTCGATGCAGTAGGTAATACTACAGCTGCTTCGGGTAAAGGTTTTGCCATTGCCTCTGCTGCATTGACTGCCCTGGCTTTGTTTGCTGCCTTCGTTGGTGTAGCGATGCCAAACAATCAGCACATCGATATTTATAAAGCAGATGTATTATCCTCTCTTTTTGTGGGAGCGATGATTCCATTTATATTTTCTTCATTAGCGATCAGAGCTGTGGGTGAAGCTGCGATGAGCATGGTAGAAGAA
>JBDTPD010000364.1:0-5022 GCA_039932855.1 Chitinophagaceae bacterium
AAAAATTCTCTTTTGTTGATACAATAATTCAGGTCATAAAAAGAATTCAAAAAATCACCAGATAAATAGTAACAAATACCTCTTCTTAAAACTAATTTTGAATACGAAACATCAAATGTTGGACTACCAGAAACATCTGCGAAATTTGGATTAAAATTTACTATAAATCCGTCTTTAATTTTAAGAGATATTGCTCTCTGGTAATAAGTAATGGAATTTTGATATGACTTTGAAATTTCATTAACAAGTCCACACATATAATTTGCATAGATATTAGTAGAATCAATGCTTAATGCATGACGATATAAATTATAAGATTTGTCTACCGAATCAATATTGTAAAAAATATCCGCCAGTGAAATATATCCAACTATGCAATTCGCATTAGATGCTAAAGAGATTTCTATATCCTGCCGATTTTCTTTTTTAATAGTATTCGACAGGGTAGAATCAGTTAGTCTAAAATAACTTCTTTCAATTTCGTTACAGGTTAGTATATTTTTATGCCTACATCTACATAAAAAAAACAACAATAAACTATATAATACTATTTTTTTTACTCTTCTACTCATAATACTAAAAATTTTTTTGACCAGTTTGATCGACGGCAGGAGCGTTCTTATAAAAACCTCCCATCTGAGTTGATGGAGCATTTTCTTCGATAGCCTTCCGCATTAATAGATCATCTCCAAGTTTCATTAATTCTGTATTTTCATGAGCAACAAAATTTCCCATAGCATCTTTAGTGTAATCAAGTATTTTTGCTCCATTAAAGATGTAGTTGGCCAAATCTGTAAGTGAACCACTATTTAGGAATTTATCTGGGATTACAAGCCCCCCAAAATCATTATTTACAGCTCGTTGTATCAGTGTAAATACTGCTGGTACTTTATTAGTTTCAGATACAATTTGGTCTGTTACAGCCCCTTTTCCAAGTTTTTCCGCAATTTTTTCAGCCCAAACGAGTACAGTTAAGATCGCATTTCCCTTCCCAAGTCGATCATTATTAATTCCCCCTAACGATGGGCCAGGTAGTGCGTCAAGTACCGACTGCGCTGTCGATACATTATTTTTACTTTCACTTGTCAATACAGGCGGCGTTTTGCCGGTAAGAGAAGGCGATAAGCTTTTTATTTTTTTAATATCTCCTTCTAAATTTCCGGAAGGATCTGTTGTCACATTAGAGACTGCGGCTTCCAGCTCCGCAACTGTGATACTGTTGCCTGACCTCACATTTGGTTTCAAGTCATCAGGTGGTACTGAACACCATGCCATAATCTTATCTCGAAGCCAGTCTGGAACATTTGGATTCGCAGCTGATAAAAAGGTCTCACCGGAAGTAATTTTTTTCAATTTGGCATCGTATAATAATAAGAGCGTAGTTCTTGAGTCGCTACTGGTGACAAACTCTAAACCATCCAAATCAATACCATCTATAGGCCGGTTACTCGCAAATTGATAAGGAGTTAAGTGAGGATATTTATTTGACACAGGGTCGATACTTAAAAATTTCCCAATTCGAGGGTCATAAATCCTCATTCCATAATCTTGTTGGTTCCCTTCCCCCTTCGCATCATCATCATTCTCCTTCCCATTAAACCCATACCTGTAAAGCCCCCCGGCAGCAAACTTCCTTCCCGGCATTCCCATCCCGAATGGATAATAATCGTTTGCTGTCAACAAATCCGCTTCATATGATAACACCTGCGCCGGCGATCCGCCATCAGACAATTGTAATTTCCGATCTGAAACAGTTGCCAATACATTTCCCAAATGATTACTCAATTCGTAATTTACATTACCACGAGTCCATCTTTCCTGTCGGATAATTGTTTCCGATAACGTTGTTGTTTCAAAGAGCCACCAGTTCGTTCGTTGTACATCCCTGCTTGGGTGCCAGACACCAAGACGTGAACTACCATATAAAGGTACCTCGATTTGCGATAAATGGCCATCATTGACTTCACTATTTCCATCTTCATAGATTGCCATTACATTTCCACTGGCGTCACGTACATACCACGTCCATTTAGTCACGGCACCCGTTGTTACTTTTTTACTAATGCGATTGGCGCTTACATCGTAGGTATAGTCAATAGTCGTAGCAATGCTACTGACCGTTTTACTTATGCTGGCAATCTTTCCATACAAAGTCCAGGTAATACTTGTAATTCCTTCTGCTTCATCTTTGATAAGGTTACCAGTATTATCATATCCATAATTATCACCGCTTTGTTCTTCTTCGGTTTCATCATTTACGTGGGCCTGATCTAGTGTTGTCTGAGTTTTAATATCTTCTGTATAGCTGCCGGTTATATTATCATGTACATAGCGTAGTCGGTTATTGATTAACCTGCCATCATCGGTCTTTGGATACTGGTAAGTCAGCTCATCCATATCATATCCGTGTACCGCATTCGCCCCGTTGCGCAGGTAGGTCCTGATATTACCATTAGCATCATACGTCACCCGTTCGTTATAATCTTCACTACCCGAAGGAGTCAATATATTTGTGGTATTATTCAACCCGATATAAGAATTCATGGCACGGATGCGATTCAGCTGATCATAGCGGTAACCATAAAGTCTGGCAGCACCCAGTTTCGGCATGTTCACCATCATGGACGCGATATTGCCATTGAATAAAGAACTACCCGTAACTACCCCATCTGCCAATGGTGTTTGTCCAAATGGAACAGCCGCAAATGGATATTCACCTCCTTTGATCGCTTTATAGTCTGTAGCATCATAATAGTTCAGGCTGAAACCATATACATCCATCGCTGTACGATGTGCAAATGGCCCATCCTCTCCCATATCCCAGGTATCATTTGCAGCTGTACTGTTAACGCCTTTCAACCAGCCATGTAATGTATAAGCGTAATCGACACCCTGTACTCCCAATTGACCAACCTCCATTCTTGCCAAAGGACCGTGCTTATAATAATCATATTTTGCCTGCCTTTCCCAATACACATGATCATGACTAGTGTACACCTCTGTCAATCTATTTTCCGGATCGTACTTATAACGATGATAGAATTCATCTGTCTGGCCCTTCTGATACGTTACCTCGTTTACCTTACCACTGATAAGATCATATTGGTAAATTATCTTCTTAAATGCATTACCGGCTACATCATGCATGATGCCTTTGAAGTAATGCTGCAATAAAGTGTCTACGTTGCCATGTATATCGTAGCTATAATAAGTAGCGCTGGCATAGTTTGCATCTGCCACCGCATCTGTCAATGTAGAATAGCTGACACGGTTACGCAAATTAGTCTGACAGAGTCCTGATGTAGGATCACAAATATTTGCCGGCAGATCATAGTAGGTATTGGTGATCTGTTCACGTGCGGCATCATTAGTTGTGAACCAATCACCGAGACCATCAAGGCCATCGATGTCCTGCGTCAGCTCCTGCGAAACGCCACTACCTGTAATCTCTCCTACTTCAGTAATACGCCCGAGTACATCGTATTTTGTATAGCCATACTTATCGTCTGGTAATTGTTTGGCATTCTGACTAATCACCAATCTTCCAATACGATCGTAAAAGAAATGACTTAATCCGCCATCCGGACTTTCCTGAGTAATCACCTGGTTCAGGGTATTAAACCGGTAATTTGTCGGCAACACATGATCTGGTACCAATGTCGCTCCGGACTGCCTTGCAACTTCTACACTGTCATGCCAGGTGTCCATATGATTCATAATACTTTCATTCACCCCTTCAGGCGGGACAGTCTTGACAAGATTACCTGCCTGGTCATAATAATAAAGTGTATAATGATATTCTGCTACCAATCCCTGCACCGTAAATATTTCCGGCGGCAATGATTTCAAACATTTTTGCGCATAGATACTGTCAAACGAATCATGTTGCTGCTGCAGATACAACTGATACTGCTCCGTTGCTTCATTAAGTGCCAGCGTTGTGATATAATCACAAGGATCTTCTGTAACAGGATCGACAGGCGGAAATATCGGATCACCGATACCACATAACCTTGGTGCATTTGAAGCAGGTGTGACAGATACCGTACTTCTCAACCTGATACTGACAGGTTCGGCCGGCATGTCACAAATGTTCAATGTATCGGAGCAGTTATCATGCGCCCACTGTTCCAACTGTTCATAAGTGCCAAATGAAGTTTTAAAATATAAATTGAAGAATTGTGTGAACACTTCACTGCAATGATCAGGTAGCGCACCACCATTAAATGCATAGAATGCTTTCCGCGCCGCTTCCAGGTTCTGACAAGCGATCATGTAATTACTATCGGCTGCGCAAATGGATAAGGTATCACCACAACGGGCGTACATTTTTTCAATATCGGGCCATAAGTGCTTTTCTTTCGGCGCAAATTCGGTATTAAATAATGCAGTGAACAGATCATGACAAAGCTGTTGTGGCAAATGATAACTGCCATATTCCGTATTAAACTTCGTAAGGAAGGTTTGCAATTGCAGGCAGGTATCAGGAAAACAGATATCAAGATCACGACTGGAAACACTCAGGTAATACCTTGCTATATCATAGTACGTCAATGTATCACTGAAGGCATGATTAAAGAAATGAGTAAATGCTGACTGGCAACTATCTCCGAAATATTGTGCAGGATATGGATATAGTTTTCTAAAGTCTTTATATACCTCTTCAATATCAAAGCTATTAGTGATCTCACGTTTATTACATACCATCGGTTGCTGACCGCAATACAATTCATAGACAGCCATTATTTCATCAAACGTATAAGACAGATTGAAATGATCATTGAACTGAGCAGTGAACGCACTATCGCAGGGTCCGCCTCCGGTATATGAATTGTACCAGCGTGTATAATTATTTGAGAAGACCGTCAGCAGTTTACAATCGAAACGGCTCTTGCACACAAGCAGATTGATACCACAGGTATGCTGGTACAATAACGCGATCTGTTCGTACGTATAGCTTGTACCAAGATTATCATTAATGAACCAGGCAAAGCAATCAGTGCAGAAGTTGGCATTAAGTGT
>JBDTPD010000365.1:0-5018 GCA_039932855.1 Chitinophagaceae bacterium
TAAACTTTTGTGGCAATGTTCAACAAAACATGAATGGAAATCAACACCGAATTCTTTGTGTACCGAGGAAAGCAAATGATTTTTTGCAATCAGACGTTTATTAGACAAAAGAAAATAGTTTAAGTGCGACGCAGGAATTAAAGAAAGAACAGGTATTAACAGGAAAATCAACAATTGCCATTTGAAACCCTGTAATATTATAATTAAAACGATACTGATTGCATATCCGCAAAACATATAAATGCTCACCGCACTAAAAGTTGTATACGGGTTCCCTGCAAACTTTATAAAATCTGTTTCCCCGATGTCCTGTGAATTATTTTTTTTCGCCTCTTTTTTATAAGGCGCTATTTTCCCGGGAAAATTTTTAGCAAGTATTCGCTTTATTTCAGGAATATTTGAAAAAAGCCTGCCTAACCTAATAGGTCTCTTGCCTGGTGTAGTTAGATCAATATCGATTTCCGAAGCATTCCATTGCCCTAAAAGATAGATAAGTTTTATTTGATCAATACTGATTGTTGTGCTCTTACCTAGTGTTGTCAGCCATATATCAGAACCACTGATCTTTATCCTATAACTTTTAAATAACCAATAAAAACTAATGCTCCACAGGATTAGAAACACAGTAGCACCAAGTATCTTGTCCCCACTTTTGTGAGGATGTGTAATTGCATAAGCTGTCAGTAGTATCACCACTGCCAGGAGAATTGTCAGGAATGTCAGAGCAAAATAAAATCCTTTTCCAAACTTACTTTTGATCATGACCTGAATTTAACTATTATACAATTGATAGTAAACAAGCCTGGAAAGATTACTGCTTACCAATTACATGAACATCTAATGCTTTGAATGTGTTCATTAATCTTTCCCAGGTTTTCTTGCCAAGACTTCCTGCAGGATACCGGTTAGACTTGAAATCGATGGTAGTAATACGCAAAGCCAGTGACCGCTTGTGCCAGTATTCTTTATTTACTCCAAGGATATCTTCGATAGGGTAAACTCTATTCATCCAAAAGAAGATATGATTTTTTACAATAAATTTTTCATTCTCCAATATAAAATAATGTGTTTGAGTGCCGATAGCAGCAATAAAAATAAGAGAGATCGGTAGTAAAAAATAATGCCTCCATAGCGGAGCAGAGGATGGTATACTTCTTTCACCGGTTATTAGTAAGAATAGAAAAAATAGTATGATGAAAGTATTAAAAGTAAGATATGGATTGCCGGCAAATTTTACCCTCGGTTCAGGCGATATATCTGAAAGGGTTGATTTATGAATGCGTTTTTTGAATGGTTTTATTTTTTCACCAAAGCGATCGGCCATTGTTTGTTTAAGTTCAGCTATGTTTCTGTAAAAAATATCATAGATGATTATTGTTTTTCCATCTTCCTTCGTAATCTTCGTAGAGATTACCTGGTCGAACGAAAGAGGGAGCGTATCTTTAGACAGCAGGTCAATAACAGAGATATCTGTTAAAGGAATTATTTTTTTACTGAATAACCCCTGGATACGTATAAAATCTGTACCGATGGCTATTAATTTGAAGCTCCATATATAAACAAGAAAAATTAAAACGCCTATAGCCGGAAAAACAATAAGGATACCGTATCCTTTTCCGGTAGAAAAATAAAAAAGTAAGCCAGGAATAATAAATATAAACATGGCGATTACAAAAATTATCAGGCAACTTAATCCACTAAATTTACTATGAACAACCATTTTATATTGGAATAACTTATTTATAGTTGCTGATCATCAATTTCTCTCTGCAGAATCTATACTCCACTTCATCATTGCTGCTCACCAATACCAATCTATTCTTGCAATACGTATCAATCAATCGATGATAAAGATCAATACCCGTTGTGTCAAGATTAGTACAAGGCTCATCCAGTAATACAATGCTCGTGTCAGAAAAAATACATTGCGCCAGCTTCACCCGTTGTTTCATCCCTGAAGAATAATAACGGATCTGCTTATTTGCGGCAGCCTCTAATCCAACAGTAGCAATAATTGAATCAATCGTCACCTCTTTCAACAAAGGCTTAAATCCACTATGAAATTCCAGGAATTCTTTGAATGTCATTTCTTCCACTACTTCCAAATAAGGCGCGCAATAGGAAACGTGTTTGTAAATGCTTTCTGCCGGTATCGATGATGGATGTTTGATGGCCGATGACAGGCCACTAGTTGAAGACTCCTGATTGCCTATTGCCAATTGCCTATTGTCAACTGCCAACTGCCGACTGCCCACTGCATACTGAACACTTCCTTCATTGAAATACATCGACCCACTAATCACCTGCAGCAATGTACTCTTCCCCGAACCATTTGGTCCGATGATCGCATAGGAATTCCCTGAATCGAATGTATAGGTAATATGCCGGAAGATCCATTCGCGGTTAAAGCGTTTGCCGGCGTCAGATAGGGAGATCGTCATCGCCATTGCCTTTGGTGAAGCGTTTGATGATACCCCGGCCACTTTCACGAATGAATGTAAGGATCTCATCACGTTCATCAGTAGCAGGCATTTCTTCTTCAATATATTCTACCGCCTGGCTCGTGTTCATTCCTTTATTATATAATACGCGGTAAATGTCGAGTATTTGGTTGATGCGCTCTACACTGAATCCCCTTCTTTTTAAACCAATAGAGTTAACACCGGAATAGCTCAATGGCGTTCTGGCGGCTTTGATATACGGAGGTACATCTTTTCCTACCAATGATCCACCACTGACAAAAGAGTGCTGACCAATTTTTACAAACTGGTGTACGGCACACATACCACCGAGGATGGCCCAGTCACCGATCGTGACGTGACCAGCTACCTGTGTATTGTTGCTGGTAATACAATTGTCGCCAACAAAGCAGTCATGCGCAAAGTGGCAATAGGCCATGATCAGGCAATTCTTTCCAATCACCGTTTTATCCCTGTCTTTTGTACCACGGTTAATCGTTACAAATTCACGGATCGTTGTATTGTCACCAATAAATACATTGGAATATTCGCCCTGGAACTTTAAATCCTGCGGAATGGCGGCAATAACAGCGCCCGGAAATATCCGGCAATTTTTGCCGACACGGGCTCCTTCCATGATCGTTACGTTGGACCCGATCCAGGTTCCATCACCAATTTCCACATCCTGGTGGATGACGGTAAAAGGATCGATCTTTACGTTGGTCGCCAGCTTTGCGTTAGGATGTATGTATGTATGAGGATGAATCATGGAATAGTCTTACAAAAAGGTCACGTTTTCTATAAACGTGACCGGCACAAAGGTAACAGTTACAGCCTAAAATGGAACATTTTTTAGGGCATCTACGATAAAACATCCTTTTCCACGAACCCATCGCTCAAAATTGGCGTTACAGGTGTAAATTTGCTGTCCAGATGCACAAAAGTCCAGATATTATCACGTTAGCATATAAACAAGCGCCCATGCAGGAGCAGATGACCCTGTTGCATGAAAGAGAACAGCAAGCGCCCGGCTCCGTGCATTATATGATCAAGCGGTACCGCCGCAACGTGCAGTCGAATTTTGAAGATACCGGCATACTGGTCTATCATTACGAAAAAGATAATGAGGCCGACAGCCACCTCGAACTAAAGTTTTGCATCAGTGGCAATGTATACTGCCGTCAGAAAAACATGGAGTGTAATAAGTGCAAACTGAATTTGTCAAAGGATTGCGCTGAAAAAGAAGAAAGTGTGGATCTTCTGAGCTTCCGTTTTACACCTGCACAATTATCACAGTTCATCAAGCCACGTAATACCAACGAAACTATCCTGAGTGACCAGGTCCTGAGTTTTACCAAACAATCTTCCTTTACCAAGATCCTGCCGATGTGTGGTAAATCAAGAATGGTGTTGGAAGCAATGCTCAATAATAACTACACGGATACATTAGAGAATATTTTCGTCAACGCCCAGATACAAATGCTGCTGCTTTACAGTTTGGATTGCATGGTGGGTGAAAAAGAGATCGATACTATCAGTTGCAAGTTCCTCGCAAATGAAGCTGACAGGGATAAGATCGTTAAAGCAAGAGAAATATTGATCCAGCATATTGGTGAGCCGATCACGATCAAAGAACTCAGTCGTAAGGTAGCGATGAACGAATGCTACCTGAAGAAAGGATTTAAAGAAATGTTTGGCAGCACCATCTTCGATTTTTATCAGAGTCAGCGGATGGAACACGCAAAGTATCTTTTGTATGAAAAAGGATTGAGTGTAACGGATGTTTCTCTTTTATTGGGCTATTCTTCCATCTCCCATTTTTCTACCGCCTTTAAGAAACATACGGGTTTGAAGCCTTGTGAGTTGTTGCTCCGGTAATACTATCGCCTTCTTATTTTCGTTTAATATATCAATATGAAAAAAAGCATTTTTTTCCTGGGTATTCTTTTTGCCTTTGCCGGTCCTGTTATGGCACAGGATAGCCTGGTTATTCCTAAAGGAGTTGTTTATAAAAAAGCCAGTGATGAATTGAATAAAGAGATAAAGGAATTATTGATGAAAGAATTGTCGGCAAAGACAGTTACTTATTCTTTATTTGATGGAGTAGTGTTTCTTGGTCCGGGAACCTGGAAACAGTATAAACAAAATGAAAAGATCGGTGCGATACAACAAGGCAACATAACTTTTAATGTGCCGATCAAAGATACTGTTACTGGTAAAACGCAGACATTTAAACTGGAAGGAAAACTTATTCAGAATAAAGCTGACTTCAAACTAGTATGGGATGAGATAATAAAAGATTTTTCAAGTGGCGCCCCGATACAGATCAGGAAGCTGAAATCACGCGAACTGGTCTATTACTGGAGCATCATTAGCTTTGATATAGTGGAACCAATTTATGCAGTAGAAAATGGAACGCATACAATAATAATGGATAGTGGCGGTCAGAAGAAATTAATATTTATTGAAGCACTTTAGGATAATAAAAGAATTAGTTTTGTGCCCTTGAAGATCCTGAACTACATATTAGCTTTCTACCTTGTTCTCCTCGCAGTTATT
>JBDTPD010000366.1:0-5017 GCA_039932855.1 Chitinophagaceae bacterium
CAGTTTTTATCCAATGCTACCAGTTGCTTCATTCCTTCCATAAAGATCTCTTCGGGAACAACCGGCATATTCATGCGCTCTGCTGACTTATTGAAACGTTTGAAATTTTCGACCGGGCGAAAGATATATGCATCCCCATCCTGGTTCTTGTAAGCCTTGATGCCTTCAAAGATGGCCTGCCCATAATGCAATGCTGCAAGCGATGGCTCCATCAACAATGGCTGATATGGCTTGATCTCTACATTTTTCCATTCACCATTTTCATAATCTGCTTCCAGCATATGATCAGAAAAATATTTTCCGAAAGGAATATTTTCCAATTCCGTGTGCTGCAATTTGCTTCTATCTACCTTTGTGATTAAAATGTCCATAGCCTCAGTCATAATAGTTTAATTTGCACCGCAAAGATGCAGAAAAAAGCCAATAATTACTTGCAAAATGATGAACAATGGGATTGAATGATATAAAGTTACCGGCCTCATTAACAACATCGTTTTATCGCACTACATTGGTAGAAACCGGTGAATACGAACCTATAGAAAAACCAATAGTGATTGAGCAACCAGCACCGGGTGAATGGAAATATTTAGGAGATAATAAAAAGAATATTTTAATCGCTGTGAATTATCCGGGCATCAGTCATTTACCGGATGAAGAATTAATTTTTCTTACCAATATACTTGCCGCCTGCAAACTTGATCTCGGAGATATTGCTATTGTAAATATTGCTAATACTACACAAGCTTCTTATAAAGATTATTATAGTTTTTTTAAAAGTAAAATCATTATTCTTTTTGGAATATATCCATTGAGTTTTGGTTTGCCGGTAGACTTTCCACCGTTCCAGGTTCAATCAGTTGCAGGCAGTACTTTTCTGCATTCACCATCACTTGGTGAATGCAGACAGGATACATTGATCAAAAGTAAATTATGGGTTTGCCTCAGACGTATTTTTGGTATCTGATTTTCATTAGTATCTTGTCACCATGAAACTGATCTTTGCCACTAACAATCAACATAAAATAGAAGAAGGTAGGCATATCATCGGCGATAAATTTGAATTGCTTACGTTAAAGGATGCTGGTATCGATATCGACATACCAGAACCACACGATACGCTGGAGGCGAATGCAACAGAAAAATCACAAACTATTTATAAGATCACAGGGCTTGGTTGTTTCAGTGAAGACACCGGTTTGGAAGTAGATGCATTGAATGGAGAACCTGGTGTAAAAAGTGCGCGGTATGCTGGTGAAACAAAATCATTTGATAAGAATATCGATAAGCTACTCACAAATCTGCAAGGCAAAGAGAATAGATCGGCGCGTTTCAGGACCATCATTTCACTGATACTTGATGGAAAAGAAACCTTATTTGAAGGAATCTGTAATGGCAGGATCATCGAAGACAGAAGAGGTGGAGATGGATTTGGTTACGATCCCGTATTTGTTCCTGATGGCTTTGACAGGACCTTTGCAGAAATGAGTCTGGCTGAGAAAGATAGCATCAGTCACCGGGCAAAAGCCATGGAAAAACTGGTCGCATTTTTGTCTAAGTGGAGTCACGGGCAAAATACCCCCAAATTAAAATCTGAAAGTTGAGCCAACCAAGCAACCATAGTATCTCTGAAAGCGACTTAATCCATGGATGTATTGATGGCAACAGGCGCATGCAGGAAGAATTGTATCGCCGTTTTTCACCCCGCATGTATGCTGTTTGCCTGCGGTACGCAGGTAACTCCGAAGAAGCACAAGATATTCTGCAGGAAGGATTTATCAAGATTTTTAAGAAGCTCGATACCTTCCGTAGTGAGGGCTCTTTTGAGGGTTGGATCCGCCGGATTTTTGTCAATACCGCGATTGAGCATTTCCGCCGGAAAAAGTACCTGCAGCCAGTGACCGAAAAAGAAGAAAGTACGCTGGAAGGCAATTATCTCTCTGTGTTGGATAACCTGGCAGAAAGGGATATACTCGACCTTGTTCAGCAATTGTCTCCCGGTTACCGTACTGTATTCAATATGTATGTGGTGGAAGGATACACGCACAAAGAGATCGGTGATATTATGGGAATCAGTGAGGGAACCAGTAAGTCACAATTATCGAGAGCAAAGGTGATCCTCCAGGAAATGGTAAAGAAATTTTTAGAAGAGAAAAGCAATACCAGAGTCAGAAGATGAGCACCCTACAAAATAAATTAAATAATTACGAAGTCGTACCGCCTGCTGCTGCGTGGGATAATATAGCCGCAGCACTGGACGAAGGTGTGCAAGGTGCTCAGTTCCCTTCGAAGCTTAATAATATGGAGGTTGCTCCTCCTGTCGCAGCATGGGGTAATATAGCTGCTGCATTGGATGAAAATGCGCAGGATGTTCAGTTCCCTTCCAAACTTTACAATATGGAGGTTATTCCTCCCGCTGCTGCCTGGACCATTATCAGCGACTCCATTCAACAGCAAGATCCGAAAGTAGTTTCTATCAATAAAAGGCGTTCGTCTTTTTATAAATATACCGTTGCTGCAGTGCTCATTAGTATCATTGCTTTAGCTGGTATGAAATGGATCGGTAATTTCAATTCAGGAACAGCCGGTATTGCAACAACGAATCCTCCCGTTAAATCAACTTCTTCTGAAAAAAAGATTACACCATCTGATCAATCGGCAACGGTAGAAGGAACAGCAACTATTCCCTCTACTGAAAAAGATCCTGTATTGCTTGCTGAAGTAGAATCGCCAGTTAAATCTCATTTACGTAAGAGTGCATTACAAACAGCTTCAGCAATAGATTATAGTTATGATGAAACAGCAGCAAGGGACGTTTCTGCTAATCCTATTTATGCATATGAAGATCATATCCCTAATATTGCCGATCGTTACATCATGCTGATGACACCAGATGGCAAGTTCATTCGTATGTCGAAGAAGTGGGGCAATCTTATTTGTTGTGTATCTGGTGAAGAACAAGATGCAGATTGCAAGGATCAATTGAAAAAATGGCAGGAAAAAATAGCTTCTTCTACTCTCGCCCCTTCTCCGGGCAATTTTCTTGATATACTTAGCCTGGTGAGTTCGCTGGAAGACAATTAACAGTTGGCAGTTCTCAGTCGGCAGTCTGCAGTCCCTTGAAAATCGATAGTGAACTATAGGTTTGTTGCCCTATCAAAAGCGTAAGTGATTTCTGATGTAGTAAAGTGACTGCCGACTGATAGATTGATAGACTGCCAACTGCCTACTGCAGACTGATCCTCGCTTCATCCGGGATAGCAACGATTTTCTTGAGTTGATAATCATAACAAACCATTCCTGTTTTGGCGAAGCCAATTGCTTTTGCCTGGCCGTTTTCTTCTTTTTGCATTTTATAATAAATGTCGAAGCCGGCTTTTCCAAAGTCAGTAGCTGCAATGGATATACTAACTGTATCGCCATAAAATAATTCACCTTTGAACTCGATAGCAACATCTTTCATGATCAGACCAACACCGGCAAATGATAATTCGGTATAGCCATGTTTACCCAGGAATTGCATTCTTGCTTCATGCAATAAAGAAAGAAAAGCATCATTGCCGGTATGACCACCGTAGTTAATATCTGTTATACGAATGGGAATGTGTGTAGTGAAAGAAAAATTATCGGGCAGATCGATTTTTATTCTCGCCATAGTCAGTCTGGTTTACTATAATAAAATTAAGCATTTCATTTGGCAGTCAGCAGTCTTGCAGTCGGCAGTCACTTCACTACATTAGAAATCACTTACGCTTTTGATAGGGCGACAAACTAATAGTTCATTATCGATTGTCAAGGGACTGCCTACTCCCAGACTGCTAACTGCCAACTGCCGACTGCCATATTCTCCAACTCTCATCAGCTTGTATGATCAGCATTTCATGTCCGTTCCTGATATGAGCGCCTTTGTCTTCTCCTTTTTTTAAGAATAATGATTTTTCCGGATTGTAGATGAGATCGAAGAGATAATGTGATGAGGTGAGTGATTCATAAGGAATAGGCGGCGCTTCTGTAATGGCCGGGTACATTCCTAATGGTGTAGTATTGATGATCAATGTATATTCAGCAATGATAGAAGCTGTTAATTGTTCGTATGAATAACTTTTTGCCGAAGGCTTACGTGATACATATTTATAACTGATCCCTGATTTATCCAATACATACTCTACCGCTTTTGCGGCACCACCGGTACCAAGTATCAATGCTTTTTTGTGATGATCCTTCAATCCGGTTTTTAATGTACGTTCGAAACCGATGACGTCTGTATTGTATCCTTTTAGTTTCCCATTCTCGATGGAAATGCAGTTGCAGGCTTTTATTTTTTTAACTACCGCATCTTTTTCGTCGAGGAAAGCCAGTACCTGTTCTTTGTAAGGAATAGTAACATTTAAGCCGGCAAGATCAGGATGTTGCTGAAGAATATTCTTTAACTCAGTGATATCAGGAATCGGGAAAAGCTCATAGCGGTATTCATCCAGCTTTTCTCTATTGAACTTTTCTGTAAAATATTTTTTGGAGAAAGAATGGGATAATGGATAACCGATGAGTCCAAACAGGGGCATCAGGCTTCTTTTTTATCAAGGAATAAATCAAACGTATCACCACGCAAACCAACTCTCATTGCTTCCAGTGGTATGACTTCAGTTGGCGCGATATTTCCAAGATTAACATTACAACCCAATAACTCTATGAAATAAAGTTGTTGTGCTTTCTGTGGCGCTTCCCAGATGATCTTATCACCTTCGATCTGGGTCAGGATCTCCTGTACCAGGCCTTCCCTTACTTCACCGGTACCACGATAGATACCCACATTACCGGCTTCTCTTGCTTCTGCAATAACGTAAGTAGAACCAGCATTCAATTCTGCTTTCATCAATTCAATCCACTTATATGGAGGAATGATATGAGCAGCATCTTTACTACCCACTTCACTGAGTACAGTACCATGCTTGGTCAATTTTTCAATATAGCCGCATTTCTCTGCATGTGGAATAGTGATAGAACCATCACTTACTTCCAT
>JBDTPD010000367.1:0-5011 GCA_039932855.1 Chitinophagaceae bacterium
AGATGGGCTCGCGACGGGAACCTCTGCCCTTATAGGAGTCTTGCTCGGCATATTTGCCTATGCAAGTGGTAACCTGGTGTTCGCAGATTATCTCAACATCATGTACATACCAAATCTCGGCGAATTGTCCATTTTCATTGCTGCGATGATCGGAGCGTGTATTGGTTTCTTATGGTTCAACTCGTATCCGGCGCAGGTATTCATGGGTGATACAGGAAGCTTAACACTTGGTGGCATCATTGCAGCGCTGGCCATCATTGTACACAAAGAATTATTGATACCAATTTTCTGCGGTGTGTTCCTGGTAGAAGTGTTGAGTGTGACGTTGCAGGTGAGTTATTTTAAATATACTAAGAAGAAGCATGGGGTGGGCAAACGGATTTTCTTAATGAGTCCTTTGCATCACCACTATCAGAAGAAAGGATATAATGAATCGAAGATCGTAACAAGATTCTGGATCGTAACAGTATTACTCGTCGTGTTTAGTATCGTTACGCTAAAGCTGAGGTAGTGAATGGTGAGTGGTCAGTGGTGAGTAGTTTACTACGTCAGCACGCTTACTCACAACTCACGAATCACAACGGACCATCGACCAACCAATGAACAACTTTTTTCCTGAAAAACCACCATCCCCGATCCCCTGGAGAACTAACAGTTTGAATGAAAATTGAATGAACGAATTGTGGTGCATTATCTAAAGTTCATGCATGTGAAAAACCAACTCCGTACGCGTGACGTATGAACAAGCGACTAGTCATATTAGGCGGGGGAGAAAGCGGCATCGGCGCAGCGCTCCTGGCAAAGAAGCACGGATATGATGTATTCGTTTCTGACGAAAGTTCTTTGAAAGATCATTATCGTAACGACCTGCTCAATGCAGGCATCGCATTTGAAGAAGGCGGCCACAACAAAGAAAAAATTTTATCCGCCGATGAGATCATGAAAAGCCCGGGCATTCCTGAAAAGAATGAAATGGTTAAAGAGATCAGGAAGAAAGGCATCATGATCATCAGCGAGATTGAATTGGCTTATCGCTTCAAAGGGGACAGTACCATCATTGCAATCACCGGCAGTAATGGGAAGACCACTACCACTGCGCTTACTCATCATATTTGCCTGAAAGGCGGATTAGATGCAGCGCTCGTCGGCAACATTGGTTATTCATTTGCACGACAGGTAGCCGAAGATCCTAAACCGGTATATGTAGCAGAGATCAGCAGTTTCCAGCTGGATGACATCCATACATTCAGACCAGACATTGCAATTCTTACCAACATCACCGAAGATCACCTGGATCGTTATGAATACAATTTCGAGAATTATATACGCAGCAAATTCCGGATCGTCATGAATCAACTGGCAACAGATCATTTTATTTATTGCCTCGATGATGAAGTCACGATGAGATTTATTAACAAATTCAGTATTCAATCAAAACAACTACCAATCAGCATGAAAACAGAAGTAAACAAAGGGGCATTTATCAAAGACGGGGACATGTACATCAGAACAGGAGAAGAGTTCACCAGCATGAGTGTCTATGATTTTGCATTGAAAGGAAAACACAATCAATATAATACAATGGCGGCGGGAGTAGCAGCATCCTTAATGGATATCCGGAAAGATAAGATCAGAGAAGCGGTACAGGATTTTCAAAACCTGGAACATCGCATGGAACCGGTAGCAACTGTCCGCGGTGTAGAATTTATCAATGATAGCAAAGCCACTAATGTAAACTCTACCTGGTATGCATTAGAAAGCATGACTAAGCCAATTGTACTGATACTTGGTGGTGTAGATAAAGGAAATGATTATTCACTGATCACTGAACTGATCAAAGAAAAAGTAAAAGCGATCATTTGCCTCGGTACTGACAACAGAAAAATTCACGAAGCATTTCAAAATATAGTCAGCCCGATCGTAAATACGACCAGCGCATTGGAAGCTGTACACGCTGCTTACTTATTTGCGACCAAAGGCGATGTTGTATTACTGAGCCCGGCCTGTGCAAGTTTTGATCTGTTCAAAAATTATGAAGACAGGGGGAATCAGTTTAAGAAAGCAGTTAAAGAACTGTAGTCAGTCGGCAGTTGGCAGTCAACAGCCGGCAATCAAGAGTCTTTAGCTTGAAAAGAAATTATTTGAAAGAAAATAGGCAAGTACAATTAGCGGAGTGATCACTGCCAACCGCCAACTGAGCACTGCCAACTGAAAAAATGGAGATAACAAAAGACATACGATTCAGCGCAATAGGGAACAGTTTTAAATCCCGTAACCTGCTCAGTAAAACGAGAGGGGACAAGGTGATATGGGCATTAGTGATACTGCTGACAATGATCTCATTGCTGGCGGTGTATAGCGCTACGAATTCTTTAGCGTATAAAAATTTCCGGGGAAATACCGAAGTATACCTGTTCAAACAGATCGCTTTTATCATTGGTGGTATACTGGTTATTTACTTTTCGCATTTGGTCAACTATACTTTGTATTCAAGGGTAGCGAGTATTCTTTTCTTGCTGGCTATTCCTTTGCTTGCTTATACATTATTTTTTGGAGTTAGTATGAATGAAGGCAGCCGCTGGATACGGTTGCCACTGATCAATCTCACGATGCAAACATCTGATCTCGCCAAGCTAGCCTTGTTTATGTACCTCGCAAGAGTATTGAGTAAAAAACAGGCAGTGATCAAAGATTTTAAGAAAGGATTTATACCAGTGATGACACCCATTGTTATTACCTGTATGCTGATTGCTCCGGCAAACCTTTCTACTGCCTTGTTACTTGGCGCCAGTTGTTTGATGTTGTTATTTATCGGACGCGCACAAGCAAAACATATTCTGTTAGTGATCGGTGTTGCGTTGTTGCCGATTATCTTTTTAGTAATTGCGGCAATATCGCAACACAAATCAGGAAGCGATGAAGGATTGGTAACAAAAAAGCATTCCACCGGTTTGTTTGCCCGTGTGAATACATGGGTAAGCCGCGTAGAAAATTTTATATATGGAGGTAAAGATGCTGGTGATGATGAAATGTACCAGGTCAACCAGGCAAAGATCGCTATTGCTAATGGCGGCGTATTAGGTGTTGGTCCTGGTAACAGTACTACGAGAGATTATTTGCCACAGGCGTATAATGATTTCATTTTCGCCATTATCATTGAAGAATATGGTTTGATCGGCGGAATATTTATCGTGTTTATCTACCTGGTGTTTTTATATCGCTGTATACGCATTTTTAAAAGATGTCCTTATGCATTTGGTGCGTTCCTCGCATTGGGATTAAGTTTTACACTCGCTATACAAGCGATCGCAAACATGGCCGTAACAGTAAATCTGTTTCCGGTAACAGGAGTAACATTGCCATTGGTCAGTATGGGTGGAACGAGTTTCATCTTTACCTGCCTGGCTATTGGAATTATTTTAAGTGTAGCAAGAAACGTAGAGCAGGAACAACAGGAGGCGAAGCCGAAAGAAGAGGCTTATGAAGCAGCATGAGTGAAGCGCTGAGTCATACGGATGTAGCTGGTACACGTGTCAAACGTGGAGCGCGTATAATAATAGCGGGTGGTGGAACAGGCGGACATATTTTTCCTGCCATCGCTATCGCTAATGCACTGAAGAAAATTGATGATACGATCGAGATATTATTTGTCGGCGCGAAAGGAAAGATGGAAATGGAAAAAGTACCGCAGGCAGGATACAAGATTGAAGGATTGGATATAGCAGGGTTTAACAGAAGTTCTTTGATAAAAAATATCGGTTTGCCTTTCAAATTGGTAAAAAGTTTTTTCCAGGTAAGAAAAATATTTGCACAGTTCAAACCTGATGCGGCGATTGGTGTAGGTGGTTATTCTTCTTTTCCTGTATTGCGTTATGCACAGGCAAAAGGGATATCAACTTTTATACACGAGTCAAATTCTTTTGCAGGCAAGAGTAATATTCTTCTTGGAAAAAAAGTAGCAAAGGTGTTTGTAGCGGCTGAACAAATGGAAAAATTTTTCCCGTCAAAAAAGCTCATGATCACCGGGAACCCGGTTCGTGCCGTAATCACCAGTTCAACAGTTGACAAGCAACAAGGCATTCAGTTCTTTTCATTGGATGCAAATAAAAAAACAGTGCTTGTTATTGGCGGTAGCTTGGGTGCAAAAACGATCAACGAAGCGATCGATGCTGGATTGGAGCAATTATTAAGCAAAGGATTGCAACTGGTTTGGCAAACAGGAAAACCATATGCTGCCAAAGCAAAAGAAAGAGCAACTGATAAAAATGATGTTTGGACCAATGATTTTATCACGCAAATGGAATATGCTTACGCAGCAGCAGACATTGTAGTAGCAAGAGCAGGAGCGATGACAGTAGCAGAACTCGCTGTGGTAAAGAAGCCGGTGTTGTTTGTTCCCTATCCGTTTGCAGCAGAAGATCACCAGACCGCAAATGCAATGCAATTGGTAAATAAGAATGCAGCATTGATGGTAAAAGACAGTGAAGCGAAAGAAAAATTGATCCCTATGCTCATTGACCTGGCATCAAATGAACAAAAACAAAATGAATTGAAAAATAATATAGGAAAAATGGCGGTGACTGATGCAGATATAAAGATTGCAAATGAAGTTCTGAAGAATTTAAAATGATGACGAGTGAGTAGCCACTATCCAATAAAAACATTTTCTCCCGATGCTCCAACAGGAGGCGGGGGGTACCGATCCAATACTGTCCTTATGAACTCCCCCTTTGGGGGGTCTGACAAAATCCGTGTTGTTTATTTTATCGGCATTGGCGGAATAGGAATGAGCGCCATTGCAAAGTTCTTTCACACACAGGGGGTCAAAGTAAGTGGTTACGATAAAACTGCTACGCCCCTGACAAAGGAAATGGAAGCATCTGGTATTACTATACATTATGAAGATAATGTGAACCTGATACCAAAAGATGCAGAGCTGGTGGTTTATACACCGGCTGTTCCAAAAGATCATAAAGAATGGGCATACTATCGCGACAATGGGTACAAAGTG
>JBDTPD010000368.1:0-5003 GCA_039932855.1 Chitinophagaceae bacterium
CTCTTTACCAAAATCAATCAGATTTCCACCCTCACCTGCCCCGTGATCGTACCATATATTCAATTGCCGGTTAACTTTAAACGACGGGGTTTTTTCATCCCGGAAGGGAGAACAATACCAATGATCCTGCTTGTTGATTTTTTTTGTCTTATGCCCCAACGAGGTAAGGAATTCCACCAGGTCAATTTGCCTGGCCTCGGCACACGATAGCTTTTTCATACAGTCACAATTATTCAGTCACACAAAGGCGGGTGAAAAAGAAATATTTATTTTAAATTATTCCAGGTCGGGACTTAAAAGCTGCTGAATGTCCTGCCACAGAAAATACACCCGTGACCTTATTTTAAATGGCTTTAGCTTACCATGCCGCACCCAATCGTAGATTGTGGGTTTTGTAACATGAAACAAGGCGCAGACTTCGGCGATCTTGTAAAGGGGTTTGTAGGTCAGACCGGGCGTTTCATAAGCGGGTGAAACCGGTCTTTGTTTTTCGACATTGCTGACTTCCTCCCGTATTATTTGCCGGACTTGTTGCCAATACTGTTCTGGCTCATACGGAAACAGCATAGGGGTAACGGGGTTACCATTGCTCACAGATTCTTTCATCACTTTTCGTTTTAGGGTTGTAACATACCCTAAAATGCAAGTGAAAAGAAGTTAAGTATACTTAAATGTGCAAGAAAATAAAAAAATTGGCAGTACATGGTTGGAAGAATCAAAGACGCGGTCCTTTGCCTTTTCCGAGTCCTTTCCGATGTTTCTTTTCTAATAAATCCCGGGTTTTAGCAGGCCGGGGACTAAAAACTAATTTTGGATCATGAAAAGCTTTTTTTAGACGATCGGCAATATCAGGCCATTTTATTTCTTTATCTATATAATCGATAGGCACCGATAAATCAATATCCTCGTGATGCAGCAAGGAATTTTTTACCATAGCAATATTATTCCCCGGGTATTTTTTTTCACTTGCCTCTAATAAATCTTGTAAAGAGAAGTTTTCCAGCAAAACATATAGATCTACAAAATCTTTTAAACGAGTACCATTGTTAAAAATGGCGTTTAATTTCATGGCTCCTATATCTTTTAAGGAAACCATGCGAATACCTTCAATTGTTTCCAAATCTTCCACTAAAGGGTATTTGTGAGCAAGAAGGTCCAATTTAACCCCATCTATTAAACAGAATACGCCGTTAGAAATTGTCTGAATTCGCGTAACATTATAATTAGTGGTCAAATAATCGGAGATTTCCTGGGAGTTGAAATCTGTGGTAGTAAAAAGGTCTATATCTATGGATTTTCTATGTCCGATCTTTAATGCGAGTGCTGTACCACCTACTAAATTAAATGACGCGAATGTATCATCTGTCATTAATTTATCAATTAGATCCATTGTCCCTTTCTCAACTGTGTCCTTACGTAACATGCCATGTCCTCTTTTCTAATGTTAAAATAGCTGCTTACAGCATCAATAGTATAATCAGGCAGAAACTTGATTTCTTCTTTCAACGCAGCAATAATTTTAGGTTTCCCGTAATAGCGAATTATTTCTTCCCATTCTTCTTTTGTTCCCCTTTCCAGTACCCTTTCAATAACACTTCGATAAGTTTTTTGCCAATCAATTTCATCATAGCGCCAGTCCCAAAACAATCCTCTATCAAGATTAGTTTTCAGCCCATTTTCGATATTTTTTTCATTTGCCATGATACATAAATATACAAAATTTTAACCGCTTAATTTAAATTAGCAGGGTTGGAATTTCACTTCCAATTCCTTTAAAGAGGAAAGTCCAGACCTTCCTCTTTGTCATTATAAAACCGGGAATTAGTTTGTGAAAATTTTTATTAAATGATTTATTGTTTAAAGAATTTAATCTCCAATTCTTTTAATATTTCTACGCCCTTTAAGAAATTAATTTCTTCAAAAAATTGATAGGCTTCTACAAATCGATTGGAAATTTCTGTTTTTTTCCGATCCTTCAGATCCCTTTTCTTAATTGAACTGCCGATAAATAAATCCATATTGTTTTTTAAGCTCCCGGCATCAACCCCGTAGAGTCTCATCAGCCATTCCGCAGATTTATCATTCGGCTGCAAGGAATTCATGCCGCTGACAATATTTATGACATAATGAATGAGAACAAGAGTAGGGTTTCTAAATTGTGCCTTGCGGCATTTTTCCAATTGATCCCGTTCCCGCTGCTCAAAGGTTTCTTTTACTGTTTCGAGGCGTGGTAAAAAGGTAGAACTAAAGTAGGGACGGTAGTGAAACAAGTACATCACGGAGTAACTTAAAAATCCTGCAAGCAGCACACTCAACAAATAGACGTTGGCCTGCTCAAAATTGGCCTGTACAAAAAAAACTAATAGTACAGGTGATCCGAACATTAAAGCAAAATGCCTCAATACATAAGTAAACCAATAATCGGAGATTAATTTCTGCCGGGTGGCCGCCGTACTCCATCCTGGTGTTTCTGTTTGGAGCTTTTTATGTGTATTGGCAAATTGCGTACTGATATACGCTGTCTGTAATGGGTAGTCGAATGTCATAAAGGACTTCGCCCTCTTCACTAAATCTTTCATCACTTTCCTTTTTTTAAAGGTACAATTTACTTACAGAAGGATGAGGCAAGTAACCTGTCCAAAATTTGAACAGGTGGCCATTTTCACATCCCAATTTTTATGGAAAACTGACTTTAGGGGACATGACTTACCTTTGTAAGGATAGTTCATGCAGAGTAAAATTCGGTAAACTGTCAGAAGCGAAGGAGTTCTTTATAGAGTAAATTATAGAGTAAAAAAATTAGGTGCCTGATTTTCAGACACCTAGTTCAAATTGAGTGATCCCGCTGGGACTCGAACCCAGGGCCCCATCATTAAAAGTGATGTGCTCTACCAACTGAGCTACGAGATCAACTTCAGTGTCACTCTACCATCCCGATTGTTATCGGGAGAGCTTGAGATCAACCTACCCGCCTCTTTCGAAACGGGGTGCAAAAATACAGGATGACAGTTTTCACACCAAAAAAATCTCAAACTATTCTGCCGTTATTATCCACGCAAAAATGTTAGCAACCGACTGCTGATGAACAAATTGCCTCTTTCTCAATTTTTAAAGTAGGTTTGCTGGAAATAATCGCTAGATGTTTCCCTATTTCAAAGATAAAGTGGTCATGGTCACCGGTGGAACCGACGGTATCGGCAAGGCACTCGTCGAAGAATTGCTGCAATCCGGTGCCAAAGTAGCTACCTGCGGTCGGGACAACGATAAACTGTACCAATTACAATCCTCCTACCCTTCTTCACCACTACATACCATGGTTGCTGACGTGACCAATGAAAATGATTGCCGTCGTTTTGCGGAAACAACCGTAAAGTTTTTTGGCGGCATCGATATATTAATTAATAACGCCGGCATCTCCATGCGCGCCTTATTAAAAGACGCGTCTACCGAAGTGATCAGGAAAGTAATGGATGTAAATTTCTTTGGCACTGTCTATTCTACCAAGTACGCACTGCCATCGATCATTGAAAGAAAAGGAACCATTGTTGGTGTATCATCCATCGCAGGTTATCGTGGTCTGCCCGGTCGCAGTGCTTACTCTGCCAGCAAATGGGCATTGCAAGGCTGGCTTGAAGCCATCAAAACCGAATTGATGAATGACGATGTACATGTGATGTGGGTTTGCCCCGGTTTTACTGCTTCCAATATCCGCAATGCCGCACTCAATAAAAACGCAGAAGCATCTGCCGGCACATTAATGGATGAAGGAAAGATGATGAGCGCTGAAGAATGTGCACATCATATTCTCAACGCTATCCGCAAAAAGAAACGCACTCTTGTACTCACTTTTATCGGCAAACGAACCATTTTCATGAATAAATTCTTTCCCCGATTAGCCGATAAACTGACTTATAAATTTTACTTTAAGAATAAAGAACTGGTAAAATGATTTGGAAATTAATTGATTTGGAGATTTGATGATTAGAGAAATGAACTTTAATAATATTACCGATCATTATTGAAATTAACTGACTAAGTAATTATCACATCATCAAATCTCCAAATCTTCAAATCAACTAATGCCACTACTCACCCTCACTTCAGATATTGGTCACCAGGATTACCTGGTTGCTGCAGTGAAGGCGCAGTTATTGAAAAATAATCCTGACTTTACCATCGTAGATATTTCACACAGCATTTCTCCATTCAATTATCCACAGACAGCTTATATCTGCCGCAGTGCTTTCAGCAATTTTCCGGATTATTCTTATCACCTGATCCTGGTGAATCTGTTTGAGAAAAAACCAGAACAACTACTACTCGCTTTTCACCAGAACCAATATTATCTCTGTGCCGATAATGGATTACTGAATATGATCCTTGAAGGCAAACCCGAACTCATCATCGGTGTACCACTCGATAAACTTGCTAACAAGAATACCATTTATTGCACCGACGTGATGGCAAAAACAGTGAACCAATTAGTACAGGGTGAATCCATCAAAAACATCGGCACTCCGGATGTCAGTTATTCGGAGAAAAATCACCTTCGTCCATTATTGGATAATAACTGGATCGAGGGACAGATCATTTTCATCGACAACTTCGAAAACGTTATTGTCAATATCACCCACGAACAGTTCGAGGAACAACGCAAAGGCAGAAGTTTCCGCATCGTCTTCAAACGCGATGAAATGATCGATCGCATCAGCGAGTCCTATGCCGATGTGGCCCAGGGAGAAAAACTCGCTCTCTTCAACAGTGCCGGCTACCTTGAGATCGCCATTAACAAAGGCAATGCAGCAGGCCTCTTCGGCCTCAAAGGTTTTTCCGAAAAAGCCGCCGGTGTGATGATGCAGAGTAAGCTGTTTTATCAGACGGTTCGGGTTTATTTTGAGTAATAAATCGTGAGACGTCAGTCGTGAGTCGTGAGTCGTGAGTCGTGAGACGTGAGACGTGAAGTCGTCAGTCATAGCCCGAAACCAGTAGTTCTCATTTTATTA
>JBDTPD010000369.1:0-4965 GCA_039932855.1 Chitinophagaceae bacterium
ATTACCAGCGGCAGTAGTGATTATCGAATTATAAGTTTGATCATAATTGTTCCATGGTGAATTGGACGGGTCGCCACCAACATGAAATTCATCAGTTCCATAATTTGCAGCAGCATAATACCATTCACCGTTTTCCGGAACATTAAAGACCTGGTAATAAGTACCCGCTGCCAGTTGCAGTATACCAGGATCTGTTTTGAAAAACTCGGTGCTCCTTGAAGTCTTAAGAGTTTCATCGAGGAAACTCTTTTTGCAGGAGGGAGCACTAAAAAGTACTGCTGTAAAGATGATAAATTTTAAAAAGCTATTATACTTAAGCATATAATTCGAGTTTATTATTGTTAAAATGATGCATTGATTCCAAATGTAAAACCCCTGTTCCAGGTTGGACCGACTACATCCATATCGAGGAATTTAATTTTGGAGTACAGCATTCCAGGGTTTTGTACCTGTAAATAAGCCCTTAAATTGGTTATCCATTTCTTCGCCAGCGCTTTGTTTAAATTATACCCTAACGATATATTCCGGACTTTGATAAAAGAACCTTTCAGATAACCCAATGAGGCAGAATATGGATCACTTCCTGCACCTCCTGCATTAAATACCGGTTTTTGAAATTGGGCATTAGTGTTATTTTCAGTATAATAATCGATTTTTCTATTAACACTGCGTGCCGCTTCTACTTCACCACCATAACTATACATATAGTTCAATCGACCGTATAAGAAGATAGAGAGGTCCCAATCTTTATAAGTAACAGTATTTGTCATCCCGACAACCCAGCGGGGCCTGGTCGATCCAATGATCTGGCGATCGTTGTTTGGATCAATTTTGTTGTCACCATTAAGATCTTGAACTCTCACACTGCCGGTAGTAAATGTATTGCCATTGGCGTTAAATGCCTGCATTGCGCCTGCATCTTTTGTTTGCCATAATCCCAGTGCTTTATAACCATAAATTACACCAATCGGATAACCGGGAAACCAGTTGTTGACGATATCAGGTTGAGTTCCGTTTGACAATTCTATAATATGCTCTTTTTGCCAGGCTGCGGTTATTGTAGTAGCCCAGGTTAAATTTTTTTGTTTAACGTTAACTGTCGTTAGAGTAATGTCAATACCCTTGTTTCCAGTTTTACCAATATTATCCAAAGTGGAGGTAAAACCTGTTACACTTGGAATAAGTCGCTGCAATAATAAATCTGAAGTGGTTGAAGTGTACACATCTACACTTCCTGAGGCCCTGGCCTTGAATAACTGAAAATCAATTCCAAGATTATATTGAGTTGTTTTTTCCCATCCCAGTTCCTGGTTTGCCAATGCCAAACTTGGTATTGAACCGCCAGTATTGGTAGATGAAAAAGGATAAAATAAAGCGGTTATTCCACCTTGTGTTTGATAAGGTCGAACAGCCGAGTTTCCGGTAACACCGGCGCCTATTCTCAATTTCAAATCATTTACCCAACTTGCATTCATGAACTTTTCTTTACTGATTCTCCAGGCTAATGCTGCAGAAGGGAACAATGAGTATTTATGTCCTTCTGCAAGAACAGAAGAACCATCCTGACGTGCTGAAACAGTTAGCAAATATTTATCCGCAAAGCTATAGTTAAGTCTTGCCATGTAAGACAGGAGCTTTTGTTCAATCAAATTGGTTTTTGTACTTAATGCACCAGTTACAGTACCACTTGATAATGCATTCCACAACTGGGAAGACAAAGGCACACCATTACCTGTTATACTATCCATTTCCAACCTGTAAGAGGTCTGGCTTGCTAATAAAGTCAACCCGAAGCTATGCTCGCCGATGGTCTTATCATAATAAAGCAGGTTATCCAATGTGTATGAAAACGTTTTGTTATCGTAGAGCGAAGCATAGCTGGTACTGCCGCCATTGGCCACTGATTTCGAATCAACATAAACTCCATCACGGAAATAGGAGAAATCCGGACCAAAATTCATACGATACTTTAATCCTTTTAATGCAGGGATGATTGAACCGGCATTTATTTGTGCATATAAACTTCCAAAAGCTCTCAATGTTACTCTTTCATCTATATTATATTTCCATTCGTCAACTATGTTCTTAACAGCATTATCACCTCCGGGGAACAGGATCCTGTTCCCTGCGGCATCATAAGGCACTGCATAGGGGAATATCGATCTTGAAGATTCATATAATCCACCCTGGGGATTACCAATGGTGGCGATCCCGATACTCGATTGTCCATATTGCTGTTTGCTGTAAGAAATGTTTATATTACTTCCGAAAGTGAGCCAGTTGGTAGCATCAAAATCCATGTTTGCCCTTGCCGTATATCTTTCGTATGATTGCCCCTTAATCGTTCCTTTATTACTCAGATAACCAAGAGAGCCATACGCTTTGATCTTGTCTGTTCCACCACTTACACTAACAATATTATCCGAAGTCAGTGATTGTTGTTTAACCATACCTCTCCAGTCTGTGGTTGCAACTTTAGAACCATCCCAGGTTCCTGTGGCCCAGCCTTTGGCAATGTTATCCCATGCAGCAGGATCGGTAGTTGCATTGAAATAAGTTCTGTCTTTTGCCTGGTCCGGCTGATCCCCCCTGGGATACGTGCTAATGCCTGTTGTCGGATTTAAGCCGGAATAATAATATGCCCAGCGGCGAAACGTAATGAATTCACTTGCATTAAACATCGTTTGATTGTCAACTATATTGTCTAACCTAACTGAATGATTAAGGCCTAATGTTACTTTACCTGCTTTTCCGTGTTTGGTAGTGACAATAACAACTCCATTTGCGCCACGGGATCCGTAAATAGCAGTCGCGGATGCATCTTTCAGGATATCTATCGATTCGATATCCCCGGGATTGATATTATCGATACTACCTGATATCAATGGAATTCCATCCACAACAAATAATGGATCGCTTGAAGCAGTCAGTGAACGGACGCCCCGGATGGCAATGGTTGGAAGAGTGCCCGGGCGTTCATTAGAAGAAATGTCTACACCCGCTACTTTCCCTTGCATGGCCTGAATGGCGTTATCCACCGGCCTTGAACGGATATCTTTTTGATTAATACCGGCAACAGCTCCCGTTACATCACGCTTTTTTACAGTTGCATAACCTATCACTACAACATCTTCCAGCGAACCGACACTTGGAGCGATCGTGATAGTAACTGTTGATTGGCCGCGAAGCGGGTAGTCCAATTGAGTAAAATCAACATGGCTGATGACCAGTGTTGCGTCTTTCGTCGGAACAGTTATCTCAAAAGTTCCATCAGGTTTTGTAGCCGTAGCTGTACTGGTACCCTTGATAGCAACAGTAGCAGACTCAACAGGTTTTCCTGATTCGTCGCTTACCGTACCAGTTACTTTAAAAGTGTTTTGAGAAAATGACAGTAGAGAAAGGAGTAGCAGAAATAGGGATAACCCAACATTCCTGCATAGAGCAGTAGTTTTGTTCATATAGCAGCATTAAGTTTAATTACGAGAAAATATAAGCCTTATCTAAAATTTAGCATCCTGTACTATCCTGAAAATTACTAACTTTTCAGACCATCGTTTCAGATGTTTTTAAACATTTATCAATTGAAAGGAATAGAATCGGATTGATAATAGTATACAAGGTTATTTCGCTTATGTTTTCCGATCCAACAGTTAATAGATATATTTTTACCAGATAAAATTATAACCATGAAGTTCACCAAATTTGTTCCCAGTATTTTTTATGCAGACATTAGATCAGGACTCAAGCTTTTTGTAGACTGTCTTGAGTTTACCATCGCTCATGATGAGTTAACGGCTGATTGTCCTTTTTGTGTAGTTGATAAGGATGGATTGAGTGTAATGCTTTTTCAAAACAAAGAATATGCGGCGAAAGACAATCCTGAATTCAGGCTCGTGACAAATAATATTGAAGAAGTCTATGAAAGAGTAAAATCGAAATTTCCTGAGTTGTTACATCCAAATCTTAGCGAGGTTACAGTAAGACCATGGGGAGCAAAGGAGTTTGCCATGGTTGATGGGCAGATTGGGATTAGAGTTCAACAATGGTAAACAAGTAACTGATGGCAACTATAAAAAAAGATATTTTGACCTTCTGTGACATGATTGTTAGAGGTTTTAAGGAAGATAAATTTACACTGGACTATAGTTTGACAAGTTTTAAGGATATTGATTCATTTTATGATTTGCATTCAAAAAATGGAGAGAGAGTTGAAGGCGGTCGGTTTTCTAACAATTTAGGGCAAATACTTTTTGCACTCGGGTCTTATATCGATCAAACAATCATTAAAATTGTTCCCGGAGCTGTTTGGGAAATTGATGAAAATGATCCGGAAGGAGAGATAAATGCTATGCTTAAACTTCCCGATGGAACAATTGTCTGGCCAATGCAACGGACAATAAATCGTTTTAGAAATGGCGAAGAAGATGGAATTTATATTTATGGATACTATATTTTACAAACCTATGTGAATATTGAGAAATTATTGGAACAGGAGCAATCAAAACGAAATAAAAAACCCTGGTGGAAGTTTTGAGTTAATTTATTAAGAAAGCAAGTAACTATAGTAATCAAACGCGTGTTCACGAAGCAATAAATTAATTATGGGATCTTCATATAATTCATCTGATAAAATTGTTTTTCTCCATGAAAAAGTCAAACAATTATTACGTCAGGGTAAGTCAGAAGAGGAAATTGTTGAGGAGCTGGCGAAAGATAAAATTGATACTGGTTACGCCACCATGATTATCGATAATGTGCAAAACGATATACATGATCGAAAAAGCTTTTGGCGATTAATTTTTTCAGGTCTCTTCTTTGTTCTGGGTGGGTTAGCTATTAACTATCTTTCTTATAAAATTGCTGTAACTGCCAACTCATTATTTTTTTACTTGTTTTGGGGGATTGTCGTTGCCGGCGTTGTTATGATTATAAGGGCGTTTATTATTTTTAAAAAATAGTGATTAG
>JBDTPD010000370.1:0-4950 GCA_039932855.1 Chitinophagaceae bacterium
CGAATCAGTAACCAATATTGCGATCTCCTCTTTCGATGATTTCTTGTATGCCCTACAAAACAGGCACGATTTCTTTGCATCTATGGGATGCAGTGTATCTGATCATGGTCTCGAAGAAATATATGCAGAAGACTTCACTGGTTCCGAGATCGATGCAATCTTTAATAAAGTACATGGTGGAAAATCACTTAATGATACTGAACAACGCAAATTCAAATCAGCCATGCTGATCCATTTTGCAGAATGGGATTGGGAAAAAGGTTGGGTGCAGCAGTTTCACCTTGGCGCTTTACGTAATAATAATTCAAGAATGAACCAGCAGATAGGTGTTGATACCGGTTGGGATTCTATTGGTGATTTTTCACAGGCAAGACCGCTGGCGAAATTTCTTGATAAACTGGATAGTAATAACAAACTGGCGAAAACAGTTTTATATAATTTGAATCCTGCTGATAATGAACTTCTTGCTACCATGGTTGGTAATTTCAACGATGGTTCATCAGCCGGAAAGATCCAATGGGGTTCAGCATGGTGGTTCCTGGATCAGAAAGATGGCATGACCAAACAGATCAATACGCTTTCTAACATGGGATTACTTAGCCGTTTCATCGGCATGCTTACCGATTCAAGAAGTTTTCTTTCTTTCCCGCGTCATGAATACTTCCGTCGTATCCTCTGCGATTTGTTTGGTGATGAAGTAGAGAATGGTGAATTACCAAATGATGTGAACTGGATCGGTAAAGTGATACAGGATATCTGTTTCAACAATAATAAAAACTATTTCAACTGGCAACTGCAACAGCGACCTGCCACTATCAAAGTCACTACTATATAAAAATCAGAATGGGAATATTACAGCAATTTGATCTATCAGGTAAAACGGCACTAGTAACGGGCTGCAATAAAGGTATTGGTAAAGGAATGGCATTGGGACTGGCAGAAGCTGGTGCTGATATCATTGGTGTATCTGCGTCGATTGAATTAAGCGGCAGTGATATTGAAAAGCAAGTAACCGCGCTTGGTAGAAAATTCAAAGCTTACCAGGCAGACTTTTCCAATCGCGATAGCTTATATGTTTTTATAAAAAAAGCGTTAGCAGAAAATCAGGCTATTGATATTCTGGTAAATAATGCAGGCACTATCATGCGTGCGCCTGCTGCTGAACATTCCGATGAATACTGGGATAAGGTATTAACCATAAATCTTGATTCGCAATTTATTTTGGCAAGAGAAATGGGTAAGCACATGCTTGGTAGGGGAAGTGGTAAGATCATTTTCACCTGTTCATTGCTTAGCTTCCAGGGTGGTATTACTGTACCAGGTTATGCAGCCAGCAAAGGTGCCTTGTCAAGTTTGATCAAAGCATTGTCGAATGAGTGGGCATCGAAAGGTGTTAATGTAAATGGTATTGCACCGGGATATATTGCTACTGACAATACAGAGGCATTGCGCAATGATGCAGTAAGAAGCAAATCTATATTGGATAGAATTCCTGCTGCCCGTTGGGGTGAAGCAGAAGACTTCAAAGGAGCTGTTGTATATCTCGCTTCTCCTGCTTCCAGCTATGTAAATGGCACAATTATCACCGTTGATGGTGGATGGATGGGCAGATAATCGTTATCGGAAACGATACCGGAAATTAAAACGTACTATAAGGCAACATGAACGACTCAAAAGATTTACTTTTCGTTCCTAAAAAGTAAAAAATGCAGATAAGATTCGCAAACAGTCCGGGTGAAACCAAGAATATGAACTCGGATCAGCTCCGTGAAAATTTTTTGGTGCAGAACCTGATGAAGGATGATACGATACAGCTGGTTTATTCTCATTACGATCGCGTGATCGTTGGCGGTGTTAAACCAGTTAATAAAGCAATTGAGTTACCTACCCATTCTGAATTGAAAGCTGAGTATTTTTTGGAAAGAAGAGAAATAGGTATCATCAATGTAGGTGGTCCGGGAAAAGTAACAGCTGATGGAAAAGAGTTTGAAATAAATAAAATGGATTGTGTGTATCTCGGCAGAGGCACACAAAAAGTAAATTTTTCCTCGAAAAGTAAAAGTGATCCGGCTATTCTTTACTTGTTATCAGCACCGGCTCATAAAGAATACCCGGCAGAAAAATTTACAAAGGAGCAAGCTTCACCGGTACAATTAGGTGCTGCTGAAACAGCGAATAAAAGAACGGTCTATAAATATATACACCTCGATGGCATTAAAAGTTCCCAACTGGTCATGGGATTAACTGTATTAGCAGAAGGAAGTGTATGGAACTCTGTACCGCCACATACGCATACACGCAGAATGGAAGTATATTTTTATTTTGACCTGCCTGAACAACAACGCATTTTTCATTTCATGGGAGAACCGAAAGAAACAAGGCATCTTGTAATGGCTAATCACGAAGCGGTGATCTCGGCGCCATGGAGCACACACTTTGGTTGTGGTACCAGCAATTATGGTTTTATCTGGGGTATGGCTGGTGAAAATTTAGTGTACACAGATATGGACCCTGCTCCTATAGTTGAATTAAAATAATGTTTAACAGAAAACTAAACCAATAACAATGTCAAAGAAAGTAGTTACGCTTGGAGAGATCATGTTACGTTTGTCAACACCCGATTACAAACGCTTTGTCCAGGCAGATAGTTTTGATGTAACCTATGGAGGTGGCGAAGCAAATGTGGCCGCTGCATTATGTAATTATGGATTGAATGGAACATTTGTAACCAAAGTTCCTAATAATCCAATTGGACAATCTGCAATCAATCATATCCGCCGTTATGGGGTAGATACACAATTCATCGTAAGAGGTGGTGACAGGTTAGGAATTTATTTCCTGGAAACCGGCGCTTCTATGCGTGCCTCACAGGTAGTGTATGATCGTGCAGGTGCTTCGATCGCTGATGTAGATATTAAAGAATTTGATTTTGATAAAATACTGGAAGGCGCTGATTGGTTTCACACAACTGGCATCACGCCGGCATTGAGTGATAAAGCAGCAGCGTTGACAGAAGCAGCTTTAAAAGCAGCAAAGGCAAAAGGTATTACGACCAGCATTGACCTGAACTACCGTAAGAAATTATGGACCAAGGAAAAAGCAAGAGAAGTAATGACCAAACTTTGTCAATATGTAGATGTATGTATCGGTAATGAAGAAGATGCTGACACTACACTTGGGTTTAAAGCAAAGGATACAGATGTTACCAAAGGTGAATTGAATCTCGAAGGTTTCAAAGATGTATTCAAACAGATGAAAGCGAAGTTTGGGTTTAAATATATCGCTTCTTCATTAAGAGAAAGTCATAGCGCGAGCGATAATGGCTGGAGCGCACTGGTATATGATGGTACTGATTTTTATCATACTAAAAAGTATGAAGTAAGAATTATCGACCGTGTAGGTAGTGGTGATAGCTTTGCGAGTGGTTTCATTTACGGATTGGTTACAGGTATGCCAATGAAAGATGCTGCTGAATTTGGTGTAGCAGCTTCTGCTCTCAAACATACTATACCGGGTGATTTGAATCATGCTACGCTGAATGAAGTAAAGGAGTTGGTGAAAGGTGATGGAAGCGGGCGCGTACAGAGATAAACGGCCCCCTGTCCCCCCAAGGGGGAACTTAGGTTGAATATGTTTTATCCAGGTTATTAGATAATCAGAACAATTATTTTTAATCACTCTGAATTTAGTATTTCAATTAAGAAAGGAAATTACAAGATTCAGAGTCTAAATCCCCTTTAGGGGTTTGGGGTATGATAATAGATACATTACAAAACGCATCAAAATACTTCAGTGTTCATCCGTTGTTTGCAAAGGCATTTGACTATATCAATAAAACTGATCTGGCAAATACAGAGCCTGGCAAATATGAGATCGATGGTGATAACCTGAAAGCGATCATTTCTGATAAAAAAGGAATGACAGCAGCAGAATCGACAGCGAAGTTCGAATGTCATAATAAATATGTCGATATTCAGCTTTGTATCCGTGGCAATGAACAAATGGGATGGAAGCCAAGAGAAAAATGTAGCCAGCCAAAAGGTGAGTATAATGCAGAGAAGGATGTGTTATTCTTTAATGATGCTCCTGATATGTTTTTCTCGCTGACTGACGGACAATTCGCTATCTTCTATCCAACTGATGTACATGCACCGATGATAGCAGATACTGAAGTAAAAAAATTAGTGATAAAGGTTAAACTATAAATTATGATTACAAGTAAACAGGCCAGTGATGCCATTGTAGAACAAGGCATTTTACCTTTATATTTCAATTCAGACGAAACAGTAAGTGTCGAAGTATTAAGAGCCATCTATAATGCAGGCATTAAAGCAGTGGAATATACCAACCGTGGTGAAGCAGCGCTGAATAATTTCAAGAAGATGGTAGAAGTAAGAAATAGTGAAATGAAAGGCTTATTGCTCGGTGTTGGTACCATAAAGAATTTGCAACAGGCAAACGATTACCTGAGTGCCGGCGCTGATTTTTTAGTTAGCCCGGGTTTTGTTCCTGAAGTAGCGGCGCTTGCAACCAGTAAGGATATCTTTTATGCTCCAGGTTGTATGACTCCAACGGAAATCATTGCTGCGGAGAATGCCGGCATTAAATTCATTAAATTGTTCCCCGGCAACATGCTTGGCCCTGAGTTCTTAAGTGGCATCAAAGACATTTTCCCGAAATTATTATTCATGCCTACCGGTGGAGTGGATACTACAAAAGAAAACATCGAAGGTTGGTTCAAAGCTGGTGTTTGTGCAGTAGGAATGGGAAGCAAGTTGATCAGTAAGAAATTAATGGAACAAAAAGAATACACAACGATTGAGAAGATGACCAAAGAAGTATTGGAAATCATTCATGCCATAAAAAAATAAACATGACTCAGCAAACGATTGGTAAGTACAGGTGGACGATTTGTGCACTTGTTTTTATGGCCACAACGGTAAACTATCT
>JBDTPD010000371.1:0-4933 GCA_039932855.1 Chitinophagaceae bacterium
CCGTACTGCGTTTTATCGTGGCGGCGCTGTGTTAATGAGTGCCATCTCCGGCATTGACCAGGCATTGTGGGATATCAAAGGAAAATATTTCAATGCGCCCATTCATCAATTGCTTGGTGGAAAAGCAAAAAACAAAATGCGTGTGTATTCCTGGATTGCCGGCGACCGTCCATCGGATGTTGCCAACGAAGCGAAGAATGCCATTGACAATGGCTTTACGGCATTAAAGATGAATGCTACCGAAGAACTGCAATACATTGACAGCTATGATAAAATTGATCGGGCAATAGAACGTGTAGCGAGTGTAAGGGAAACCGTTGGAGCAGCAGTAGGCATTGGCATCGATTTTCATGGACGAGTGCACAAGCCCATGGCAAAAGCATTGGCAAAGGAACTGGAAGCATTTCATCCGATGTTTATTGAAGAACCGGTGTTGCCTGAGAACAATGAAGCACTGCGTGAGATTGCTAACCATACTACAATTCCCATTGCAACAGGTGAGCGTATGTTTAGCCGGTGGCATTTCAAGCAATTGCTGGTGGATGGTTATGTTGATATTATTCAACCCGATCTTTCACACGCCGGTGGCATTACCGAATGCAAAAAAATTATTTCAATGGCAGAAGCTTTTGATGTAGCCGCAGCGCCGCATTGTCCGCTGGGACCAATTGCTTTGGCTGCTTGTTTGCAGGTGGATGCTACTTGTCATAATGCTTTTATACAGGAACAGAGTTTGAAAATTCATTACAACGAGGGAAGCGATCTTTTAGATTATCTGTCGGATAAATCCGTGTTTGAATACAAGGAAGGGTTTGTAAAAATTCCGGATGCCCCTGGATTAGGAATTAGCATCAATGAAGAATTTGTAAAAGAAATGGCGAAGGTTGGACACAATTGGCGCAATCCATTATGGCGGCATGCAGATGGAAGTGCAGCTGAGTGGTGAGAATAGACACTTAAAGACCCTGCGCGGCGCCAAGGCTATATACCTTGAGCGTTACCGCCTTCCCATCTAAACAAAATGAATATCATTCTGAAATGAATACAACCAAACCAACACGTGTTCGATTCACCATACTTGCAGCCATCTTTGTCAATGTAGTGATCAATTACATGGACCGAAGTAATATTTCCATTGCAGGTCCTGTTATAAGCGATGAACTACATTTAACGAGTGTGCAAATGGGATATATATTTTCCGCCTTTGCATGGACGTATGCAGCATTGCAAATTCCCGGTGGCATCATGGCAGATAAATTTAGTTCACGAATTGTTTATACTTTCTGTTTGATTGCATGGTCGGTGGTTACATCGTTGCAAAGTTTTGCCAAAGGCTTTGTTTCATTGTTTGGATTACGGATGATTATTGGCGTTTTTGAAGCGCCATCTTATCCTATCAACAACCGAATTGTTACTACATGGTTTCCAGACAATGAAAGAGCATCTGCCATTGCAGTATATACATCGGGACAGTTTATTGGTTTGGCTTTTTTAGCACCCGCATTAACTGCATTAGAACATTATGCTGGATGGAGAGGCTTATTCATTGTTACCGGTCTGGTAGGCATTGCATGGGGATGCATCTGGTATTTCATCTACCGCGATCCGGCTGAACACAGAAAAGCGAACAAAGCTGAAGTAGATTACATCAGAGAAGGCGGTGGAGTGATCACTAAGAAAATATCCAACAAGAAGGAAATAAACAAATTTCAATGGAACCATTTGAGAGAAGCTTTTGTTCATAGAAAGCTTTGGGGCATTTACATTGGGCAATTTTGTTTGGGTGGAACGATGTGGTTTTTTCTTACCTGGTTTCCTACTTATTTAGTGAAATACCGTCATTTGAATTTTTTGAAATCAGGCCTTCTTGCCTCCGCACCTTTTCTTGCCGCATTTTTTGGAGTGTTACTATCAGGATTCTTATCTGATTACATGGTGCGAAAAAAAATTAAGTTGACCCTTGCCCGAAAAATTCCGGTAATAACCGGCCTGTTACTAAGTATATCAATCATCGGCGCCAATTATGTAAGCAGTCCCACACTCATTATTTTTTTTATGTGTCTTTCTTTTTTCGGGAACGGTTTTGCATCCATCACCTGGATTTTTGTTTCAACACTGGCGCCAAAACATTTAATTGGATTAACAGGTGGTGTATTTAATTTCATTGGAGGATTATCCGGAATTTTAGTTCCGATTGTTATTGGGTATTTGGCACGGGGCGGAGCCTTTGAACCAGCTTTGATCTTTATTGCCTGCCTTGGATTAGCCGGCGCATTATCGTATATTTTTTTAGTGGGTAAAGTACAGCGCATTGAAATAACTAATCAAGAAATAAAAGCAACAGAGTTTATAGAACAATGAAAGATGGCCAAAACATAGAACAATTTTTAAGCTGCGATTGGGGAACGTCTTCTTTTCGTTTGCGACTGACCGATGTAAAAAACAATTCTGTTCTAACCGAAATAAAAACAAGTGATGGTATTGCTGATATTTTTCAAAGTTGGAAGCAGCGAAATGAAAGCGAAGACAATCGGAAAGCATTTTATCTTAATTATCTTTTTCAGCAGGTAGAAAAGGTCAAAGTCTCACGTGAATTAGCCAACGGGTTGCCAATTGTTCTTTCGGGGATGGTTTCCTCATCCATTGGAATGATGGAACTGCCATACAAAAAAATTCCTTTTAACAGTGAGGGCTCTGATCTTATTCTTCATCAGGAAAATTATAACCAACATCCGTTATTCATTAAATAGAAGAAATAAAGGAAAAACGGCAAGGTCATACATTTGACAGTTCGAACCTTGATTTGATCATTGAAAAAGGGCTTTCAATTGCTGAAAACATCAGGCAGACATGGGTTTCATTGGATTTTGAACACAAGCAGAGATTGAAATACTTAATATTTCCCGAAGGTGTTCTGTATAATAAGGAAAACAATACAGTTCGAACCGAAAAAACAAATGCCTTATTTGCTGAAATTCTGCTTCAGAAGCAGGTTATAGAAGAAAATGAAAAAGGCAACTCTGAAAAGAATTGCCTTGAATCGTATTCTGTGCCCAAGACTGGATTCGAACCAGCACACCCTTTCGGGCGCTACCACCTCAAAGTAGTGCGTCTACCAATTTCGCCACCTGGGCTTGCACAAGTTTAAGAAGTTTCAAAAGTTTAATAGGTTTCAGAGGTTTAAACATCTTACTATTCTGCCTAAACTTTTAGGGATTGCAAATGTAAGAACAAAATCAACAAGAGCAAAAGGGTAATAGGGAATAGCCAGTGGCGAGTGGGCCGAACAATTGTTTTCTCTTGAACATTCAACATTCAACATTTAACCCTAAAACCATTCAACCTTTAAACCTGCCTTCGCAATGCTACGGCAGGCAAGTGCCTTAAACATTTTTCTTCAACACTACCCTGAACGTTGTCCCCTTACCCGGCTCTGAATTCTTCACATATATTTCACCCTTGTGATAGCGGGCAATGATCCGTTTTGACAAACTCAATCCAAGCCCCCACCCTCTTTTCTTGGTCGTAAATCCCGGCTTGAATACTTTAGAAATGTTCTGTTTGGAAATTCCTTTACCAGTATCGGCTACATCAATCGTTACCTCCGATTTATCATCTTTCAGATCTACTTTGATCGCACCCTTGCCTTCCATGGCATCAAGCGCATTCTTCAATAGATTTTCAATCACCCAATCAAATAATGGCGGAGAAATCATTGCAGGTATTGTATCTGCTCCATGTGTATCGATAGTGAAAATGACTTTGCCCGGTGCACGTTTTCTTATATAATCCACCATATTACTGATCTGCTTCACGATATCTATTTTTTCCAGTTGCGGTGTACTACCAATTTTTCCAAAGCGATCAGAGACTAATCGCAACCGGTTCACATCTTTTTCCAATTCACGTGTGAGTTGTTCATTACCCGGCTTTTCTTTCATCATTTCCAGCCATCCTTCCAGCGAAGACACAGGTGTGCCTAACTGGTGAGCTGTTTCTTTAGCCATCCCTGCCCATACCTGGTTCTGTACCGAACGATAACTTCCGCGCAACGCCATAATAGTAACAATAATGAATAAACTCACGATCAGCAATTGCACATAGGGATAGTAGCGAACTTCATTTTGCAAATTGGTCTGACCATAATAGTACTTAGTATAAGTAATCGGTGAATCAGTAATAGTCACCAATACTGGCTTATTCATACCACCAAATTTATCCACCATCTTGCGCAGGTAATTAGTATCCCTGGCTATCCTGGCAGAATCAAGATTGACATACAAACCCGTTGGATTATTTTTTTCATCAGTTTCTATAATAGGGATATCATCATTATCGACAGCGATCTGGTTGGTAAAAAGCAATACATTCTGATCATCGCTTTGTGCCTTTATCTTCAACGACTCACCAAATGCCGCTACCCTTACCCTTTCTTCTTTTGCAATTTTATTTGAAACATGACGGGAATAAAAAACTGTACCGATAACAATCATGATAGCAATTGTTGCCAGACCTGTTCGCCAGTTAATGATTTGTTGGAGCATGACCGAATGTAAGCAAATGAAGTAAGAAATACGAGGTACGAAGTACGAAAATCCCAACACTTGAAGTATCGCGCATTACAGGAAGCCCGTACTTCGTATTTCTTACTTCGTACTTTAAATTGCCATGCCTTATTTTTGAATAAATTCCACCTCATTGCCCCAGGGTCCTCATATAGCTATTGTTATTCTTAACTGGAACGGTCGTAAATGGCTCAAACAGTTTCTTCCTTCAGTGGTTAGCTCTACCTATAGCAATTATAAAGTGATCCTCGCTGATAATGCATCGAATGACGATTCGGTTTCTTTTGTTCAACAGTATTATCCTCAGATACGTATTATTCAATTATCATCCAATCTTGGTTTTACCAAAGGATATAACGAAGCATTGA
>JBDTPD010000372.1:0-4921 GCA_039932855.1 Chitinophagaceae bacterium
TGTGCCGGTATGAGGACAAAGTTTTCTGTCAAGACCATCGATATCAAAACTGATGTAAACGTTTTGTGGTAATCTTTTAACGATATCGTCTGCAATATTCTTCCAGGTGTCACCTTCAAATTGTCGTGTCTTAATGTCTTTATCAAAGAATGTGACCACACGATCATCGCTATTCTTTATGTATTGAGATTCTCCTTCGCTGTAATCGCGGACACCAACCTGTACCAGGCATTTTAACTGAGAAATTTCATTCAATGCATTGTACATGATACTTGCGTGGGAGTAATTCAATCCTTCATAGGCTTCACGAAGATCACAATGCGCATCGATCTGCAGAATACCAAATTCACCAATAGTATCGCCGATCGCTTTCATGTATCCTAATGCCGTGCTATGATCACCACCCAATACGCAGACTAACTTTCCTTTGTCGAGTAATGCTTTTGTCTGATCATACACCCATCTGTTCAGGTATATACCACCTTCGTTTACTTCTTTGATTGTTTTGCTCATGAACTGATTCGCAGCAATATCTTCTCCTCTTGATATGTAATCAATATAGAGTTCAGCTTCTTTGCGCAGGTAATCACTTTTCATCAGCACTTTACGATCGCAGGAGCGCATATAGTA
Source organism: Chitinophagaceae bacterium (assembly GCA_039932855.1). Classification (GTDB taxonomy): domain Bacteria; phylum Bacteroidota; class Bacteroidia; order Chitinophagales; family Chitinophagaceae; genus JAJKIP01. The sequence continues at coordinate 631 of JBDTPD010000372.1, forward strand.
TCCCTGTTTCCAGGCTTCCGGCGCTTCGGGATCAAAAAGGTCCACTTGCAGACTTGCTTTCAGGATTGCTTCTGGGGCACGGGCTGTTCCCGAACCATAACTGACCGTTACTTCCCAGGGAACGGGTACAATGATCAGTTTCGCATCGTCTTCAGAGGTCGGAAGACCAAAGATGTTATTCTCCGGATTGCTTACCCGACTCGGGTCGTAGTTAGATAGATTTACCATGTAGCATGGGTTAAAAGGGCTGCAAGGTACATTGTTTTGCGGACTATTTCCAGCAGATTATTAACAGTCTTTCAGTTGGCAGTTGGCAGTCGCTTTCGTTTATAAGAATTTTTTTACGCTTATAGGCCGAATAAACCTGTAGTTCGGTATCAACTGTCAAGGGACTGCCGACTGCCAACTGCCGACTGGTAACTGCTAACTGACAGAAGGCTCCTGCTGACTAAGACAATGAAAACTCCCCAATCCCCAGATGATCTCCGTAGAGTCGATGCCTGTGACCTGGCGGGTAGGGAAGCAGTCCTGAATGATTTGAAGGATCTTTTCGTCTTTTTTACTACGGAAAGTAGGAACGATGACAGAGTTGTTGGCGATATAAAAATTAGCGTATGACGCCGGAAGACGCTGATCTTCCCAGATGACAGCATCAGGCATAGGAAGTTCAACAATATTCAATTGCTTGCCATTGAGCAGGCGCATTTTTTTTAATTGTTGAAGGTTATTTTGCAGCAGGTCATAGTTTTCATCCTGCTTGTTTTCTTCTACAACAGTAATAACAGTATCCTCATTGACAAAACGAACTGTATCATCAATATGACCATCCGTATCATCACCGATAATACCTTCATCTACCCAGAGTACCTGGTCCATTCCATAATAGTTCATCAGGTATTCTTCAATCTGTTGTTGATTCAAATGCGGATTGCGGTTAGGATTGAGCAGGCATGCAGTGGAAGTCATCACTGTTCCGTTACCATTGAATTCTACTGAACCACCTTCCATAATGATTCCGGGATAAAAAACAGGGAGGTTTAATTGTTTACCGATAAGCGTAGGTATCACATCATCGAGATCGAAGGGAGGATATTTATTTCCCCATGCATTGTATCCCCAGTCAACGATTGCTTTTTTATTATCAGCTGATGGATTGATAAGAAATGCAGGCCCATGATCACGGCACCATGCATCATTGGTTGGATGAAAAAAGAATTCAACTTTAATAAGATCAACGCCTGCTTTTTGTAAATGTGCAGTCGCTGATGCTTTCATTGCTTCGTCAGCAACATTGATACAAACACGTTCTCCTTTTGTCAGCTCTTTTATAAAAGCCGCATAGTAAGGATAGATCGCATGAATTTTTTCCGGCCAGCTCGCTTCCTTATGGGGCCAACTGAGCCAGGTGGCTTCGTGCGGAGCAAATTCTGCAGGGAAATAATAACCGAGTTCTTTTGGAGTAGAGGTATTCATATAATAAAATGAAAAATAAGAAACAGAGAAACCTGCCTACCGCAGGCAGGTAAGAAATTAGAAAGTTGGGATAACTTATTACTTAAAACTTATCACTTCTAACTAATCTTCGTCGATATATCGTTTGGTAATTGGTTGATAAGAGTCGATCCGGCGATCTCTGAGAAATGGCCAGTGAGTACGATAGCGATCTGTTTGGTCTGTATCAACTTCATGTACCATTACTTCTTCTTTATCATGCGATGCCTGGTGCAAAACAGTGCCGAATGGATTGGCAATGAAAGAACCGCCCCAAAACTTCATGGCTCCGTTTTGTTCAAGGCCAACACGATTTACACTGACAACATGTACGCCATTAGCAACGGCGTGACTACGTTGTATCGTTTGCCAGGCATTGTATTGTTCACGGTTAGTGTCTTCATCCTGTGCAGTGGCCCAACCAATAGCCGTTGGATAAAATAATATTTGGGCACCCATCAGGGAAGTAATTCTTGCAGCTTCAGGATACCATTGATCCCAGCAAATCAATACACCGATGGTACCGAATTTTGTTTTAAAAACTTTATAGCCCAGATCACCAGGAGTAAAATAGAATTTTTCATAGTAAGCCGGATCATCCGGAATATGCATCTTCCGGTATTTTCCTAAATAGCTACCATCGCTATCGAGTACAGCTGTTGTATTATGATAAAGTCCTTCTGCTCTTTTTTCAAATAAAGAAGCAATAATAACTACGCCGAGTTCTTTGGCCAATTTGCTTAATGTATCAGTAGCAGGACCAGGAATAGGTTCTGCGAGTTTGAAGTTGTCGTAGTCTTCCACATCACAGAAATACAGGGAGGTAAACAATTCCTGCAGGCAAACGATCTGTGCACCTTTGGCAGCCGCTTCTTTTACTTTGGCAACTGCTTTATCAAGATTTGCCGCTTTATCAGCTGAGCAGCTCATTTGTACCAACCCGATATTAATTTTGCTCATAGTGTGTCTTTAAATAGGATGCAAAAATACGCTATAGCAGATTAAAAATTCAAAAGTCAAAATTCAAAAGGGTTTACTATTATAGTAAACCCTTTTGAATTTTGACTTTTGAATTTTTAATTACTTTCTTCCCATAGCCCGCAGGTACGACACGTGCGAAGCAACTGCATATCTTACTCTGGAGTATTCGATATATTGAATGCCATATTCCTGGCAAGCTTTCTTGATGATCTTGCTGATAGCAGGGTAGTGGATGTGAGAAATTTTTGGGAACAAATGATGCTCAACCTGAAAATTCAATCCACCTACAAGCCAGCTTACTAATTTGTTTTTTGTAGCAAAGTTTGCTGTTGTTTTCAATTGGTGAACAGCCCATTCGTCTTCCAGTTTTCCTGTTGCTTCATTTGCCTGTGGAAAATGAGTATGCTCAACGGTGTGTGCCAATTGGAACACGATGCTCAATACAAAACCGGCGAATAAACCATAGATTAAAAATCCTACCAGCCATGGTGTAAAGCCAAGTGTATAGATCGGAAGGGCAACGAATAAACCAAGGTGCAATACTTTGAATGACCAGAAAGAAATATGATCAGTAGTGCTCATTTTTCTTAATGGGACATTACCAACTCTGCCGAGGAAATATTTTTTATAATCAGTTACGGCTACCCAATACAAATAAAGCAATGAATAGGCTGCCCAGAAATATAAGTGCTGATAGCGGTGTATTTTATAGTGTTTTTGTGTGTCGCATAAACGGAGAAATGGTTTAGCGTCGATATCATCATCAATGCCATCGATATTGGTATAGGCGTGGTGGATTACATTGTGTTTTGTCTTCCACATAAAATTATTCGCGCCAAGAAAGTTGAGTGATAAGGCAGCAAGATCATTGATCCATTTGTAACGACTAAAACTGCCGTGTGCGCCATCATGCATTACGTTGAAGCCAATGGCTGAGGTCAATCCACCTAATACGATACACTCCAGAATGGCCCATATCGGAGCAGGAGTGAAGAATACGAGGTGCACATAGATGGCCAGAAAACCAACTACCAGTATAATCGCCTTTATAAATAAGCTAAAATTGCCTGTTGTGGATTTGCCAACTTCTTTGAAGTAGTCGCTGATCCTTTTTTTCAACTCACTGTGAAAGGAATGCGGGACATTGGCAAACTTTGGGATGTTCATTATGTACTAATTAGTTAAAAGATAATAGGATACACGTAAAATTACCCTATTATTCCGAAAATCTGAAGATTTGAGGAAAAGTTTGCGGGAAAAATAACAAAAAGCAGTAAAAAACGCAATGTTTGTCATGTTTCTACCTGTATCAACGCATCAAGATTTCGAATACCAATGTTCTTGTTTGTCATGAAACCTTCAGCATATTTTACACCAATGCGTTTGCCAAGCATTCTTGCTCTTGCAATAACGCTATCTAAAAAATCAGGAGTAGAAATATATGTCTTCGGTCCATCAATGTCTTTGCCGGACACTGAATGAAATTGTGTAGTGTATGCTTCAATTGATTTCATCCGTTGTTCAAATACATCACTGATGTCGATCATGAAATCTGGTTCGTGATACCAGTCCTGCATGTATTGAAGAAAATATTTCGGACGCCATTTTTGCTGAGCCTGGCCTTTGTCATCATCTGTTTCAATCTTAGCGAGACCAGAAAGAAAGCAAGCATCATTGATCAAATTTCCCGCACGTCCATGATCAGGATGACGATCTGCCAATACATTTCCAATAATAATTTCAGGACGATATTTTCGAATGATCCGAATGAGTTGTAATTGATGTTCTTCATCATTCTTAAAAAAGCCATCTCTCATTT